>NZ_PSUE01000010.1:0-101550 GCF_002931645.1 Rathayibacter sp. AY2B5
GGGCGGCGGGGTCGGGGGAATCGTCCCACGGCGGGGGAGACGACGACGCCCCCCGGTCCGGGGACCAGGGGGCGTCGTGGCGGAGGGGCGTCAGCCGCGGCTGGCCCAGACCGCGCGGCGGCTGTCGTACTCGACGAGGTTGCCGTCGTCCTGCATGACGAGCTTGTAGGGGCCGACCGACGCGGCGGGCGGGACGACCGACCATCCGCTCGTCGTCTCGGTGCCCACGGCGATCTGCCCGCTGGTGTCGAGGGCGAAGAAGCCGCCTGCGCGGGTGGTCTTCGACGCCCAGATCGGGCCGTTCTTGCCGTAGACGACGAAGTTGCCGTCCGCCTGCATCACCGCTCGGTAGACGCCGTTCGCGGAGCGGAGGAAGCTGCCCGCCTCGAGCGAGTTCGCCGCGTAGAGGGTGGTCGAGGGGAAGGCGGCCTGGCTGGTCCAGATCACGTCGTCGGACGGGTTCACGATGATCAGCGAGCCGGCGTTGTTGATGCCCAGGCGGAGGTCCTTGCCGCGCGTGCCCGAGAACCACTTGACGGAGCCGTCGGAGCCGTAGACGACGGCGTTGCCGTCCTTCTGCATGGTGATGCGGTTGCCGGAGCCGCCGGTGCCGGTGCCCCAGACGGCGCCCTGGGGGCCGTAGCCGACGAAGTTGCCGTCGTTCTGCATGACGGCGCTGAAGCGGCCGTCGGCGGAGGTGAGCTGGTGGACGGGGCGGAGGGTCTGCTCCGTGAACAGCGTGTCGGTCACCGGCTCGGCGATGACGCGGCGGACGCTGCTCGCCCAGGCGGGCGAGCCGTTCTCGCGGTAGACGACGAGGTTGCCGTCGGGCTGCATGATCACCGAGGCGCCCGCCTCGTTGATCGTGTTCGTGCTCCACACGGGGCCGCCCTTGGCGGAGTAGACGACCATGTTGCCGTCGGTCTGCATGACCAGGTGGTCGCCGCGGCCCTGGGTGTTCGTCGCGAAGGTGGGGCGGCCCTGCGGGTCGTAGACGACCGCGTTGCCGTCGGTCTGCATCCGGAACGAGTACCCGTTCGTGCCCGAGACGATCCGCTGTCCGGCGGCCAGCTCCTCGCCGCCGACGAGGGCGTTGTAGTAGCTGACGGCCGCGCGGGCGGTCTGCTGGGCGGCCTCGGGCGACTCGCTCGCGGGAGCGAGGCCGGTCGGCGCCTCCTCGGAGGAGGACAGGGGCTTCTGCGGGTTCTCCGCGGCGAGGGCCGGGGTCGCGCCGAAGAGCAGGGCACCGGTCGCGACGAGCGCGATCAGCCCGGAGGCGAGGGGGCGGAGGGAGGGGGAACGCGTCATCGCAGGACTTTCTCGAGTGGCCGGCAGGGGCCGGAAGAGGGGGTACTCGATGCTCGCACGGCGGACGCACGAGTGGGACCGGAACGGGGGCCCTCCGTCTGGGGGACGCGCGGGAGCTGAGGTCCTCCGCGGGTCAGAGCGCCGGGAGAGGCCGCCTGAGAGCGTCCAGCCGCTTCCGCCAGGCGTCCAGGCGGCCCGGCTCCGCGGCGAGCGCCGGTCCGTCCGCCCAGGCGGTCGCCAGCCGCAGACCGTGCAGGGCGTTGGCCGTCCAGACCTCACGGCCCTCGAGCGACTCCGGCTCGGCCGGGGCCTCGATCACGTCCACGCCGAGCGCGCCGGCGAGCACTGAGACCGTGCGGGCCGTCACGCTGCGCACGCGCGTACTCGTCGCCGGAGGGACGACCAGCGCATCGCCCAGCCACCACAGGATCGCGCTGCTCGCTCCGTCGATGACTGCGCCGTCGGCGTCGAGCAGCACGGCCTCGTCCGCTCCCGCGGCGTGCGCGCGCGTGCGGAGGAGGGCAAGACGTGCGATGTCCGGCCCCTTCCAGGAGGGTGTCCGGCGCGGATCCGCGGGGCTCGTCCACAGCACCACGGAGCGGGTCGTCGGCGGGGCGGGTCGCAGCCGGAGCCGCAGGGCGCCTCCTGAGAGCTCGACGCGCGGGAAGGACCGGCCCTCGCGGGGCAGGGCGGCGATCGCGGCGTCGAGGAACGCCTCGACGTCCGGGTGCCCTCCCGCCGAGGCGACGGAGGCGGCGAACCGCTCGCGGTGCAGGTCGAGTCCGCGGACCCGGCCCTCGTCCACCAGCCAGGAGTCGGCCGCGTCCAGGGAGGTGCCGGGTGGCTCGGGAACGCTCGTCAGGGCCCGCCCGTCCCACTCCCGAACCTGCTCGCCGTCCACGACCGCCTACGCTAGCCCAGTGGTCTCGGAGGATCGGCACGTCCGCTCGGTCGAGCTGCCCTGGGTCGATCCGGAGCTCGCGCACCACGCCCTGTTCGCCACGGCCGAGGCGTCGTTCTGGCTCGACTCGGGCCTCGGAGCGACGAGCGGCCGCTCCTACCTCGGGGCGTGCGCCCGCGAGGACGTGCTCCTCGTCGAGGCCGGCGGCGACGTGGCGGCGGCGCTCGCCGCGGTCGACGACGAGGCCCCCGCGGGCGACCGCGCGCTCGGCCGCTACGGCTGGATCTCCTACGAGGCGGGAGCCGCCTCCGTCTCCCTGCCCTCGGCGCCGACCGGCCCCGCGGATCCGCCGGCCCTCGCCCTGCTCCGGGGCGACCCCGTGCTCGAGTTCGACCACGGCACCCGGACCGTCCGCCTGGTCGCGACAGGAGACGCGCAGGAGCTCACCGTGCGCCTGCTCGAGCTCGTCGGCGCGCTCGCACCCGCGGACCCCGCGGATCCCGAGCCCGCCGGCGTCTCGGTCCGCCGTCACTCCGCCGCCGAGTACACGGCGCTGATCGGCCGCTGCCAGGAGGCCATCCGCGCGGGGGACGCCTACCAGCTCTGCCTCACCGACGAGATCGTCGTCGAGGGCCGGTTCGATCCGGTCGAGGCGTACCGTCGCCTCCGCCGCTCCAGCCCGAGCCATCACGGCGCGCTGATCCGCCTCGGCCCGCTCGCGCTCGTCAGCGCCTCGCCCGAGCGGTTCCTCACCGGCGGGGCCGACGGACGCGTCACCACGCATCCCATCAAGGGCACGCGCCCCCGGGGCCGGGACGCCGACGAGGACCGCGCGCTCCGGGACGAGCTCGTCTCGAGCGTGAAGGAGCGGGCCGAGAACGTGATGATCGTGGACCTCGTCCGCAACGACCTCGCCCGGATCGCCGCCCCCGGCTCCGTCGTCGTCGACCGCCTGCTCGAGGTGGAGAGCTACCCGCACGTCCACCAGCTGGTCAGCGAGGTCTCGGCCCGCCGCGCGCCGGGCGTCGGGATCGCCGAGCTGATTGCAGCCCTCTTCCCGGCCGGCTCGATGACGGGAGCGCCCAAGCGCCGGGCGGTGGAGCTGCTGCGGGAGTGGGAGGGCGGTCCCCGCGGCGTCTACTCCGGCGCCTTCGGCCGCCTGGGCTCGGACGGCTCGCTGGACCTCGCGATGACCATCCGCACCCTCGTGCTCGACGGCGAGCGCGCCCGCCTGGGGACCGGCGGCGGCATCACCGCGCTCTCGGTGCCGGAGGAGGAGGTCGAGGAGACGCGGCTGAAGGCGCGGGCGCTCCTCGCGGTGCTGGGCGCCGCCGAGGAGTGAGCGGGCGCCGCGTTCGTCTCCCGTGCGCGCAGGGCCAGTAGGGTTGATGGTCGAACGCAGCCGCCCACGCGTGCGCGTTCTCCCCCTCCTTCAGAAGTGAGAAGCACCTGTGGCAGAAGACACCTCCCGGCAGACCGGCGCGAGCGACGAGGAGCGCTACGACTTCCGAGCGCTCCAGGAGAAGTGGCTCCCGATCTGGGAGGAGACGCGCCCGTTCGCGACGGACGACCCCGACGACAAGCGCCCCCGCAAGTACGTGCTCGACATGTTCCCGTACCCCTCGGGCGACCTGCACATGGGCCACGCCGAGGCGTACGCGCTCGGAGACGTGATCGCGCGCTACTGGCGCCAGCAGGGCTTCAACGTCCTCCACCCGATCGGCTGGGACAGCTTCGGCCTGCCCGCCGAGAACGCCGCGATCAAGCGCGGGCTGAACCCGGTCACCTGGACCTACGACAACATCGAGCAGCAGAAGCGCTCGATGAAGCGCTACGCCGCGTCCTTCGACTGGGACCGCGTGCTGCACACCTCCGACCCCGAGTACTACAAGTGGAACCAGTGGCTGTTCCTCAAGATGTACGAGAAGGGCCTCGCCTACCGCAAGGACAGCTGGGTCAACTGGGACCCGGTGGACCAGACGGTCCTGGCGAACGAGCAGGTCCTGGCGGACGGCACCTCCGAGCGCTCCGGCGCGGTCGTGGTCAAGAAGAAGCTCACGCAGTGGTACTTCAAGATCACCGACTACGCCGACCGGCTGCTCGACGACCTGAACCAGCTCGAGGGCTCCTGGCCGTCGAAGGTCATCGCCATGCAGCGCAACTGGATCGGCCGCTCCATCGGCGCCGACGTCGAGTTCGAGATCGAGGGCCGCGACGAGCGCGTCACCGTCTTCACCACGCGCCCCAACACGCTCTACGGGGCGACCTTCATGGTCGTCGCGCCCGACTCCGACCTCGCCTCCGAGCTGGTCGAGGGCTCCGAGCCCGCGATCCGCGACGCGTTCCGCAGCTACCTCGAGACGGTGCAGAAGTCGAGCGAGATCGAGCGCCTGACTGCCGACCGCCCCAAGACCGGCGTGTTCCTCGGCCGCTACGCGGTGAACCCCGTGAACGGCGAGCGGCTGCCGATCTGGGCCGCCGACTACGTCCTCTCGGACTACGGCCACGGAGCCGTCATGGCCGTGCCCGCGCACGACCAGCGCGACCTCGACTTCGCCCGCGCCTTCGACCTGCCCGTGCGCGTGGTCGTCGACACCAACGCGTCCGTCACCGGGGCGATCCCGGTCATCCCGGAGGACCCGGAGGAGCTGGCCGCGCTCGAGAAGGAGTACTCGCTCGACCCCGCCACGACCGGCGAGGCGCTGACCGGCGACGGCCGCCTGATCAACTCCGGGCCGCTCGACGGGCTCTCCAAGCGCACCGCCATCGAGCGCGTCATCAGGATGCTCGAGGAGCGCGGCCGCGGCCGCTCGGCCAAGAACTACCGCCTGCGCGACTGGCTGATCTCGCGTCAGCGCTACTGGGGCACCCCCATCCCGATCATCCACGGAGCCGACGGCGAGCTCGTGCCGGTTCCCGAGGACCAGCTGCCCGTCGTCCTGCCCTCCACCGACGGTCTCGACCTGCAGCCGAAGGGCTCGTCGCCGCTCGGAGCGGCGGAGGACTGGGTGAACGTGCCGCACCCGGTGGACGGCTCGCCCGCCCGCCGCGACCCGGACACGATGGACACCTTCGTCGACTCCTCGTGGTACTTCCTCCGCTTCCTCTCGCCGAAGGACGACACGCAGGCCTTCGATCCGAAGCTCGCCGAGAAGTGGGCGCCCGTCGACCAGTACGTCGGGGGCGTGACGCACGCGATCCTGCACCTGCTGTACGCGCGCTTCATCACCAAGGTGCTGTTCGACCTGGGCTACGTGTCGTTCACGGAGCCGTTCACGGCGCTGCTGAACCAGGGCATGGTGCAGATGGACGGCGCGGCGATGTCCAAGTCGAAGGGCAACATCGTCCGCCTCTCGGACCAGCTGGACGAGTTCGGCGTCGACGCCGTGCGCCTGACGATGGCGTTCGCCGGCCCGCCCGAGGACGACATCGACTGGGCCGACGTCTCGCCCGGCGGCAGCGCGAAGTTCCTCGCCCGCGCCTGGCGCCTGGCGAAGGACGTCACCTCGAGGCCCGACGTCGAGTGGAAGTCGGGCGACGCGGCTCTGCGCCGCCAGACCCACCGCTTCCTCGCGGAGTCCCCGTCGCTGATCGAGGCGTTCAAGTTCAACGTCGTGGTCGCGCGGCTGATGGAGCTCGTCAACGCGACCCGCAAGGTCGTCGACTCGGGCGCCGGGGCCGGGGACCCCGCGGTCCGCGAGGCGGTCGAGGTGGTCGCGATGGCCCTCAACCTGTTCGCGCCGTACACGGCGGAGGACATGTGGCACCGCCTGGGCTACGAGGGCACCGTCGCGCACGCGCTGTGGCGCAAGGCCGACCCGTCGCTGCTGGTCGAGGAGAAGGTCACGGCGATCCTGCAGGTCGACGGCAAGGTCCGCGACCGGCTCGAGGTCTCGCCGAAGATCTCCTCCGACGAGCTCGAGGAGAAGGCGCGGGCCACGGCCGGCGTCGCCCGGGCTCTCGTCGGCCGCGAGGTCGTGAAGGCGATCGTGCGGGCGCCGCGCCTGGTGAACCTGGTGACGAAGGCGGTCTAGCCGCCGATCCGTCCAGACGGGGCTCCTCCTCTCGCGGGAGGGGCCCCGTCGTGCGTTCTGCGCCGGTGCTGCCCTCTCCTCCACAGGGAGGCGATCCGGCGGGCTCTCCCCGGATCGGCGTCGGCGGCCGCTCCGGGCGGGGACACGGGTCCTACCGTCGGCGGATGCCAGAGACCAGCGGGACGGACGACGAGCAGCTGACGGCGCTGCTGCGGCCTCGGCGCGCCCGCCCGCGCTGGCGCGTGGGAGTGGGAGCGGCGGTCGTGCTCGTCATCGGCGCCGCGGTGGTCGCGGTGCTGCTCGCGGGAGCGCGGTCGAGCGGTCATGAGCGGGTCCTGGAGCCCGCCGTATCGACGAGCGCGCCCGCTGCTGCGGTGGTCGAGTCGCTGTACGTGCACGTGGCCGGGGAGGTCGCCTCTCCCGGGCTGTACGTCCTGTCGCCGGAGGCGCGGGTGGCGGACGCGGTCGCCGCCGCCGGAGGGTTCCAGGAGTCGGCGGAGCGCGCGGCGGTCAACCTGGCCCGGAGGCTCGTGGACGGCGAGCAGATCGTCGTGCCGGCCGTGGGAGCGGCGCCGGCCGCGGCGGGAGCGGCTCCGGGCGGGGCCGCTTCAGGAGGGTCCTCCGCCGCCGGATCCGTGCTGAGCCTGAGCACGGCGACGGCGGCCCAGCTGGAGGAGCTGCCCGAGATCGGCCCGGCGACCGCGAAGAAGATCGTCGCCCACCGGGAGGCGAACGGCCCGTTCTCCTCTGTCGACCAGCTGCTCGAGGTCCCCGGGATCGGCGAGAAGACGCTCGCCGCGTTCCGCGACCAGGTCGCGCCGTGAGGAGCGTGCGGGCGGCGGACCTGCGGCTCCTGCCGGCAGCGGTGGCCGCCTGGACCACCGCGTGGGCGGCCGGGATGCTGCCGGTCGCGGCAGTGCTCGACGGGGGCCTCTCGTGGTGCGCCGCGGGCTGGGTGCTGCTCGGGGCGGCGTGCGTCCTGCTCCGGCGCGGCCTCGGCGGGCGGCTGGTCGGAGCGGTGCTCGTCGGGGGCGCGGGTGCCGCCCTCGCCCTCACCTCCGTCGTCGCCGCGGCGCCCGGTGACCACCCGGCGTCGCTGCGGGAGGCACAGGAGGATCGCGCCCTCACCCCGGTCACCGTGCGCGTCGACACGGGTGCCCGACCGCTCGCGACCGGGGGAGTGTGGTTCGACGCGACGGCGCTGCGGGTGGGAGACGCGTCGACCGCGGCCCCCGTCCGCGTGCTGCTCGCCGATCCCGGCGGTCGGCTGCCGGTGGGCGCCGAGCTCGACCTGGAGGCGCGTGCTGCGGCGCAGGAGGCGCCCGTCGGCGAGGCGACGATGCTGAGGGCGGCGTCCGTTCAGGACCGGCGCGGTCCCGGGGGAGCGGCGGCCGTCGCGGAGGTGCTGCGCTCGCGCTTCCTCGAACGCGCGGCGCTGGTCGGCGGCGACGTGGCGGGGCTGCTGCCGGGCCTCGCGACCGGCGACACGTCCGCGCTCGACGCGGGGCTCGAGGAGGCGATGCGCACCGCGTCGCTCACCCACCTGACCGCCGTCTCGGGCGCCAACTGCGCCGTGGTGGTGGTCGCCGGCTGGACGATCGCGGCGCTCCTCGGCGCCGGGCGCCGCCTCCGGACCGTCGCCGCCCTCGCCCTGCTCGCCGGCTTCGTGGTGCTGGTGACCCCCGAGCCGAGCGTGGTGCGGGCCGCCGTGATGGCGACGGTGGTCCTCCTCGCGCGGCTCGGGCGTCGCTCCGGAGCGGCCGTGCCCGCTCTGCTCGCGACCGTCGTCCTCCTCGTGGCCGCCGACCCCTCGATCGCGGGGGAGGCTCGGCTTCGTGCTGTCCGTCCTCGCCACCGCCGGACTCCTGCTGCTCGCCGAGCCGATCGCGGGCGCTCTCGGTCGGGTGCTGCCCCGGCCTCTCGCCCTGCTGCTCGCGGTGCCGACCGCGGCGCAGCTCGCCTGCCAGCCCGTGCTGCTGCTCGTGGACCCGTCGGTGCCGGTGTACGGAGTGCTCGCCAACCTGCTCGCCGAGCCCGCGGCACCCGCCGCGACCGGGCTCGGGCTCATCGGCTGCCTGCTCGCTCCCTGGTGGCCCGGAGCCGCCGACGCGGCGATCCGTCTCGCCGCCGTTCCCGCCTGGTGGATCGCCTCGATCGCCCGCGCCGTCGACTCGTGGCCCGCTCCGAGGATCGCCTGGTGGCCCGGCGTGGGAGGAGCGCTCGCGCTCACCGTGCTGACCCTGCTCGCCCTCGTGCTCGTCACGCAGTCGCCGCGGCTCGCGCGGGTGCGCCGGATCGCCGCCGTCGGGCTGGCGTGCGCGATCGCGGCCGCCGGCGGCACCACCGTCGCCACGCCGCTCCTCCGCGCCGCCTCGGTTCCCGAGGACTGGCGTGTCGCGATGTGCGACGTCGGGCAGGGCGACGCGGTCCTCCTCCGCGGAGACGCGGGCGTGCTGCTCGTCGACACGGGGCCCGAGCCCGCACCGCTCGAGGCCTGCCTCCGCCTGATGGGAGTGGACCGGATCCCGCTGCTGGTGCTCACTCACTACGACCTCGACCACGTCGGCGGGCTCCACGCCGTCCTCGGACGGACCGATGCCGCGCTCGTCGGGCCCGCCGCGGGCCGCGAGGACGAGCGCGACCGGGCGGCGCTCACCGGCGCCGGGGTCGCCGTGCAGGAGGCGGTCCGCGGCGACAGCGGCGCGCTCGGCTCGCTGCGCTGGCGGGTCGAGTGGCCGGAGCGGCGGAGCGCGCTGCGGGGCAACGAGGCGAGCGTGACCCTCCGGGTCGACATCGGCGCGGACGCCCGCGGCGGCCCGCTCTCCGTCGCACTCCTGGGCGACCTCGGCGAGCAGGAGCAGGGGCGCGTCTCCCGACTGCCGGTCGGCCGGGTCGACGTCGTCAAGGTCGCGCACCACGGCTCCGCCGACCAGTCGCCCGCCCTCTACGACGCGCTCGGCGCGAGCGTCGGGCTGATCTCCGTCGGGGCGGAGAACGACTACGGTCATCCGAATCCGTCGCTCCTCGCTCTGCTGGCCGAGCGCGGGGTCGAGGCGCTGAGGTCGGATGTCGAGGGTACGGTCGTGCTCGCGTCCCGCAGCGACGGGATCGCGGTCTGGGTGAGCGGCGCGACGGCTCCCGCGGCGGCCTCGGGGCGCCGTGAGCGGGCCGTAGGGTGGAGGGCGCTCGGACGGGCGCGGCACGGAAGGACACGGCATGGCAGGCAGGGCCCCGGCGCGCGCGAAGGCAGCGCCCTCGAAGGCGGCGATCCCGCAGCTCGCCTGGAACCAGACCCGGCCGGCGCCGATCGTGCTGATCACCGGCCCGGAGCAGTTCCTCGCCGACCGCGCGCTGCGCTTCCTCCGCGAGTTCCTCCGGGCCGAGGACCCGAGCCTCGAGGTCAGCGACATCGACGCCGGCGGCTACGCGCCGGGGGAGCTGCTGACGCTCGCGAGCCCGTCCCTCTTCGACGAGCCCCGCCTCATCCGCGTCTCGAACGTCGAGAAGTGCACGGACGCGTTCCTCCTCGAGACCCTCGACTACCTCTCGGCGCCCGCGGACGGGGCGACCCTGGTGCTCCGCCACGGCGGCGGCAACCGGGGCAAGAAGCTCCTCGACGCCATCCGCTCGGGCACGGGCGGCGGCATCGAGATCGTCTGCGCCGAGCTCAAGCGCGAGAGCGACAAGGTCGACTTCGCGATCGCCGAGTTCCGCACCGCCGGCCGCACGGCGACCACCGGTGCCGTCCGAGCCCTGGTGTCTGCCTTCTCCGACGACCTCGACGAGCTCGCGTCGGCGTGCCAGCAGCTGCTGTCCGACGTCACCGGCGAGATCACCGAGGCGACCGTGGCGAAGTACTACGGCGGCCGCGTCGAGACCACGGCCTTCACCGTCGCCGACTCCGCGATCGCGGGCCGTCACGGCGAGGCGCTGCTCGGGCTCCGCCACGCCCTCGCCTCCGGTGCCGACCCGGTACCGATCGTCGCCGCGTTCGCGAGCAAGCTGCGGACCATGGCGAAGGTCGCCGGCTCGCGCGAGGGCTCGGGCCAGGTCGCCTCGCGTCTGGGCCTCGCTCCGTGGCAGGTGGACCGGGCCCGGCGCGACCTGCAGGGCTGGACCGGCGAGGGCCTCGGCACCGCGATCCTGACGGTCGCCGACGCCGACGCGAACGTGAAGGGCGCCACCCGCGACCCCGTGTACGCCCTCGAGCGCATGGTCTCCGTCGTCTCCGCCCGGGGCCTCTGACCCGCCCGAAAGGCCCTGCTCCCGCGATCCGCACCGACCTCGTCCCCGGCGGTTCTCGATACGCCGCTCCGCGTCCACTCGACCAGCAGTGAGGGGATCACCTCCCCTCGCAGGGTCGCACCGCGGCCGACGAAGAGTCGGACGACGACCCTGCAGGGTCACCGGCGATCCGCGTGCGAGCGGATCGTCGTACCCGGAACGCTCCCCGCTCCTCCCACCGCGACCACCCCTGGAAGCCGACCGCGCGACGGGCGACGAGGCACGAGGAGCTCGTCGAGATCGGTGCAGGGTCACCGGCGATCCGCGTGCGAGCGGATCGTCGTACCCGGAGCGCTTCCCGCTTCTCCCACCGCGACCACCCCTGCATGCCGACCGCGCGACGGGCGACGAGGCACGAGGAGCTCGTCGAGATCGGTGCGGGTCACCGGCGATCCGCGTGTCAGCGGATCGTCGTACCCCGGAACGCTCTCCGCTCCTCCCCCCCGCGACCCTCCGCGGTAGCCGACCGGGCCGCAGCCGATCGAGAGCCGGACGATGCCCTCGCAGGGTCACCGGCGATCCGCGTGTCAGCGGATCGTCGTACCCGGAACGCAGGACGCTCCTCCCACCGCGACCACCCCTGTGAGCCGACCGCGCGACGGGCGACGAGGCACGAGGAGCCCGTCGACCGCGAAGCGGGAACGACGAAGGGCCCGGCCAGAGGCCGGACCCTTCGTCGTTGCAGCTTCGCGCAGTACTACAGCGCGGCGACCTGCTTCGCGATGGCCGACTTGCGGTTCGCGGCCTGGTTCTTGTGGATGACGCCCTTGCTGGCGGCCTTGTCGAGCTTCTTGGCGGCGAAGGCGAGGGCGGTGCCGGCCTTCTCGGTGTCGCCGGCGGCGATGGCGGTGTGGACCGAGCGGATGGCGGTCTTCAGCTCGCTCTTGACGGCCTTGTTGCGCTCGTTCGCCTTCTTGTTGGTGAGGTTGCGCTTGATCTGCGACTTGATGTTTGCCACGTGGATTACCTTCTTCTCGGATGTGCGTGTGTGCAGCCGGCTACTCGACGGAGTGCCCCTTCCGCGGGCGTCTGAACGCCCTGCGGTGCGACTGGAGGTCGCCGGCTTCTGATCACTCCACGCCTGCCGGGTGTCCGGAGGGGGAGCGCAAGCCAACAAGGAACTTTAGCGCACCCGTCGTCACCCTTCAACCGCGCCGCGCCCGCGGGTGCGGCGCCGTCCGGGTCGGGGCCGCCGGGGCGACACGCCGGGGGAGGCGGACCGCCGTGGCGTCTCGCGGTCCGGGCCCGCCGGTAACGTGACGCCGGTGCCCCGTCTCGCCGATCACCTCTCCGCGGTGCCGCCCTCGGGCATCCGCCACCTGTTCGAGATCGCGCTGCGGCTCGACGGAGTCACCCTCCTCGCGGTGGGCGAGCCCGACGTGCCGACCGCGCCGCACATCATCGAGGCGGCACGGGCGGCGTGGGCGGCCGATGACACCCGCTACGGGCCCAACGGCGGAGTCCCCGAGCTCCGGCGCGCCATCGTCGAGAAGCTGGCACGAGACAACGGCATCGAGGCGGACGTCGAGCAGGTCTGGGTGACCGTCGGCGCCACGCAGGCGCTGCACCAGGCGATGACGCTCCTGCTCGGGCCCGGCGACGAGGTGCTCATCCCCGACCCGGGCTACACCGTCTTCACGACCAACGCGCGGACCATCGGCGCCGTCCCCGTGCCGTACACGCTGCGCGCTGAGAACGCCTTCCTCCCCGATCCCGAGGAGGTCGAGCGCCTGATCACCGACCGGACCCGCGTCCTGATCGTCAACAGCCCGTCCAACCCGCTCGGCGTGGTGTTCCCGAGGGAGGTCCTCGAGCGCCTGCTCGACATCGCCCGGCGCCACGACCTGTGGGTGCTCAGCGACGAGGTCTACGAGTACTTCACCTACGGGCGCCCGCACGTGAGCCTCGCGGCGATCGCGCAGGAGCGCGGGGACGACGCCGACCGCGTCCTCAGCGTCTTCTCCTTCTCGAAGACCTACGCGATGACCGGCGTCCGCGTCGG
Organism: Rathayibacter sp. AY2B5; assembly: GCF_002931645.1. Lineage (NCBI taxonomy): Bacteria > Bacillati > Actinomycetota > Actinomycetes > Micrococcales > Microbacteriaceae > Rathayibacter > Rathayibacter sp. AY2B5. The sequence continues at coordinate 12,530 of NZ_PSUE01000010.1, forward strand.
CTACCTCGTGACGCCTCCCGGCTTCACGTCGATCATGGTCACGGTGCAGGAGGCGGCGATCAGCTGCGTCGCCACTCCGGACCAGCGCGCCGCCCTCGCCGCTCTGACCGGGCCGCAGGACGCGGTGGCGTCCGCCTCCGACCACTACCTCGCCAACCTGCGGCTCGCGACGGGCGTGCTCGACGAGCGGGGGATCGCCTACCGCGAGCCCGAGGGCGCGTTCTACCTGTGGATCGACATGGCGCACGCGACCGGCGGGGACGTCGCCTCGTGGGTCGAGTCCTTCCTCCTCGAGACCCTCGTCGCCGTCGCGCCCGGCAGCGCCTTCGGCCGCACCGGCGAGGGCTGGATCCGCGTCTGCCTCGCCGCGGATCCCGCCGCGCTCGAGCACGGGCTGCGCGCCCTCCCGGCCCCGGTGCGCGGATGAGCGCCGCCGAGGTGCTGGTCCGGCGCGTCCGGGCCCAGGAGTACGACGAGGTCTCGCGCCTGCGGCTCGCCGCCTACGCCCACGACTACGAGCTGGGGGAGGAGTACGCCGCCGACGTCGCCGCGGTCGCCCGGCACGACGTCGAGGGCGAGGTCTGGGTCGCCGTCGAGGGCGACGGGCGGATCCTCGCCACGGTCACCACCGCGCGCCCGGGCGCGAACCTCTACGAGCTCGGCCGCCCCGGCGAGCTGGACTGGCGGCTGCTCGCCGTCGCCCCGGAGGCACGCGGGCGGGGTCTCGGGCGGCTGCTCACGGAGTTCGTCGTGATGCTCGCCGCTGAGCGGGGCCTCCAGCGGGTCGTGATGAACAGCGGCACGCTGATGACCACCGCGCACGCCCTCTACGAGAGCATGGGCTTCGTCCGCCTCGGCGAGCGGGAGAACCCGCCCGGCGTCGAGCCCACCCGCACCTACGGACTCGATCTGTAGCCGCCGGTCCCGGCCTCCGCCGCCGGGCATGGGACACTGGTCCCACGATGTCTCCACGTGCACACTCCGGGCTCGAGCCCGCCGCGACCGATCCGGCGTCCATCCGCAACTTCTGCATCATCGCCCACATCGACCACGGCAAGTCCACCCTCGCCGACCGGATGCTCGGCATCACGGGTGTCGTCGAGGACCGGGCGATGCGCGCGCAGTACCTCGACCGCATGGACATCGAGCGCGAGCGCGGCATCACGATCAAGTCGCAGGCCGTGCGGATGCCGTGGGAGCGCGACGGGCGCACGTTCGCCCTGAACATGATCGACACTCCGGGTCACGTCGACTTCTCCTACGAGGTCAGCCGCTCGCTGGCGGCCTGCGAGGGCGCGATCCTCCTGGTCGACGCGGCGCAGGGCATCGAGGCGCAGACGCTCGCGAACCTCTACCTCGCGCTCGAGAACGACCTCACGATCATCCCTGTCCTGAACAAGATCGACCTGCCGGCCGCGGATCCCGAGAAGTACGCGAAGGAGCTCGCGAGCCTCATCGGCGGCGACCCGGACGACGTCCTCCGCGTCTCCGGCAAGACCGGCATGGGCGTCGAGGCGCTGCTCGACCGCGTCACCGAGCTCATCCCGCCGCCCGTCGGCGACCCCTCCGCCCCTGCGCGCGCCATGATCTTCGACTCCGTGTACGACGCCTACCGCGGGGTCGTCACCTACGTCCGGATGATCGATGGCAAGCTCTCGCCGCGCGAGAAGATCCAGATGATGTCGACCCGCGCCACGCACGAGATCCTCGAGATCGGCGTGTCGAGCCCCGAGCCCGTCGCGACACAGGGTCTCGCGGTCGGCGAGGTGGGCTACCTGATCACCGGTGTGAAGGACGTGCGCCAGTCGAAGGTCGGCGACACCGTCACCACGGCGTCCAAGCCCGCGACGCAGGCGCTGCCCGGCTACACCGAGCCGCTCCCGATGGTGTTCTCGGGCCTGTACCCGATCGACGGCAGCGACTACCCGGACCTGCGCGAGGCCCTCGACAAGCTCAAGCTCTCGGACGCGGCGCTCGTCTACGAGCCCGAGACGTCGGTGGCGCTCGGCTTCGGCTTCCGCTGCGGCTTCCTCGGCCTCCTGCACCTCGAGATCATCACCGAGCGCCTGCAGCGCGAGTTCGGTCTCGACCTCATCACCACGGCGCCCTCGGTCATCTACGAGGTCTCGACGGAGGACAAGAAGACCGTCACCGTCACGAACCCGAGCGAGTTCCCCGTCGGGAAGATCGCCGCCGTCACGGAGCCGATCGTCAAGGCCGCGATCCTCGCGCCGAAGGACTACGTCGGCACGATCATGGAGCTCTGCCAGAGCCGCCGCGGGACCCTGATCGGCATGGAGTACCTGGGCGAGGACCGGGTCGAGATCCGCTACCACATGCCCCTCGGCGAGATCGTCTTCGACTTCTTCGACAACCTCAAGTCAAAGACCGCCGGCTACGCCTCGCTCGACTACGAGCCCGCCGGCTCGCAGGAGGCCGACCTCGTGAAGGTCGACATCCTGCTGCAGGGCGAGCAGGTCGACGCGTTCAGCGCGATCGTGCACCGGGAGAAGGCCTACGCCTACGGCGTGCTGATGACGGGGCGCCTGCGCAAGCTGATCCCGCGTCAGCAGTTCGAGGTGCCGATCCAGGCCGCCATCGGCGCCCGGATCATCGCCCGCGAGTCGATCAGCGCGATGCGCAAGGACGTCCTCGCCAAGTGCTACGGCGGCGACATCACCCGCAAGCGCAAGCTCCTCGAGAAGCAGAAGGAGGGCAAGAAGCGGATGAAGATGGTCGGCCGCGTCGAGGTCCCCCAGGAGGCGTTCATCGCCGCGCTCTCGGGTGACGTCGAGACCAAGGACAAGAAGTAGCGCGAGCCCCGTCGCCGGCGCCCGTCCCCCCTCCCGGACGGGCGACGCACCCCCCCCGTCCGGGATATCGTGTCCTCGGGGATTGCGGTGCCTCACAGCGGACCGGTAGCTTTCGGACGCCAGGACGCGGCCGTGGATCGGGATCGATCCGCATGGGGGGCTGCAGCGTCGACGACCGGTCCTCCACCATGACGAAGGGTGGTAGTCCGTGGTGCCTACGAGCACGAGGAAGCGCTGGATCAGGACGGGGGCGGCGCTCGCGAGCATCGCGGCCGTCGCAGCGGGATCGCTGGTGGCGGCAGGGCCGGCCTCCGCAGCGAACAAGGTGATCCCGGTCGCGCCCGCGCCGTACTCCTGGTCGGACAACGCCCGGTTCGGCGGCACCGAGCCGCTGCCGGTGCCCGGAGACGCGACCACGCTGACCGTCGAGCTGCCCGACTCCACCGCTCCCGACACCTTCACCGAGTGGTCGCACCCCGGCTACCGGGTCGTGACGTGGCAGCTGAGGAGCACCGCGACGGACCTCGCGAGCGGCGAATCCGTCGTCGACACCGCCACCAACTCGATCGACATCCCGATCGGGCGCGCCGCCGGCTCCTTCGGCGGCACCTCGCTGTCGCTCCTCCTGAACGGTTCCGAGAAGAAGGCGGCCGACGCCTACGCTCCGTCCGGCATCGACCGGACCGGCTTCGTCCTCGCCCTCTCCGCCGACCTCCAGGTGACTGCTGCGAGCGGGTCCGCGGAGGCCGACCTCGACCTGTCGACGTCCACCTCCTCCGAGCCCGCCGGCGGCGAATTCTGGGCCGGCGGCGGCACCGTCACCGAGGCCGGCGCGGGCGACGTCATCGTCCTCGACTCCGGTGTCCCCGGCTTCTTCGACCTCGCGGGCCTCAGCGCCACGGTCGGAACGGAGGACGGTGGCCGCCTGAAGGCCGCCCCCACGGTCGTCGAGGGCGGACGGGGCATCGCGATCCGTCCGACCCAGGAGTTCTTCGACCGCTACCTCACCTTCAGCGACACGACGCCGCTCGGCGCCCCGTCGGTCGAGGTGAAGGGACTCAGCCGCGGCGGGGAGCAGCCTTCCGGCACCGGCGTCATCGTGCGCGCGCCGCTGCGCGTCGTCCCGTCGACCACCACCCCGACGCCGACGCCGGGCACCGGCCCGGAGGTCGTCCGCCTCGCGGGCACCGATCGCCAGGGCACCGCCGTCGAGATCTCGAAGGCGACCTTCGACACCCCCGGCGTCCCCGTCGTCTACATCGCCACCGGCGCGAACTTCCCCGACGCGCTCAGCGCCGGTCCCGCCGCCGCGAAGCAGGGCGGCCCGCTCCTCCTGGTCGACCGCGACTCGGTGAGCCAGGTCGTGCGCGACGAGCTCACCCGTCTCAAGCCCCAGCGGATCGTCGTCGTCGGCTCCGACCTCAGCGTCAGCGACGCCCTCGCGACCGACCTCGGCCAGTACGCGAACGGGAGGGTCTTCCGCCTCGGAGGCACCGACCGCTACGACACGTCGCGGAAGATCATCGAGAGCGCCTTCGGCGGCACCTCGCCGAAGGGGGCCTGGCTCGCGACCGGCGAGAAGTTCCCCGACGCGCTCAGCGCCACCGCCGCCGCGGGCAAGAACTCCGCCCCCGTCGTCCTCGTGAACGGCGGCCTCCCGGCGGCCGACCCGACCACTGTCGGGATCCTGACGCGGCTCCGGCCGCCGGTGCTCACCATCGCGGGATCCGAGCTGTCGGTCAGCGCCGGCATCCAGAACTCCCTCACGGTGCCGGCCGGACCGCTCGTCACCCGCTTCGGCGGGGTCGACCGCTACGACACCTCGGAGCAGCTCAACCGGGCGGCCTTCCCCCGCGGGTCGGAGACCGTGTTCCTGGCCACCGGAGAGAACTTCCCCGACGCCCTGGCCGGAGCCGCGGCCGCCGGGCGCACGGGGAGCCCCCTCTTCGCCGTGCCCCCGACCTGCGTGCCGGTCAAGGTGCTGCAGGACATCAAGGCCGGCGGAGCGACGAGCGTCGTCCTCCTCGGCGGCACCGGCACCCTGTCGGACGCCGTCGCGAAGCTGACTCCCTGCAGCTGAACCGACCCGCACCACGACGAGGGCCCTCCTCCCGCTCCGGCGGGGGAGGGCCCTCGGTCGTTCCCGGCTCGGGGCGCCGACGGTCGGATACGCTGGGTCGGATGGACAGCACCACCCGGCACGCGGACTCGACGCGCGCCGCGCTCGAGGAGTCCGGGAAGAAGGTCGGGACGTGAGCATCCGCCGCTCCAACTTCGAGGGCCAGCCGCAGGTCACCTACGCGGCCGTCGGCGGCACTCTGGCACCCGACCTGCTCGAGTACCCGCCGGACGGCTTCACGGCCGAGCGCTTCGAGGCCCGTCTCGGCTCGGGCGACGAGCGCTTCGCCATCACCACCGCCTCCCTGATGACCTGGGGCGTGCAGCGCGGCAGCGGCATCGAGGTGACCGATATCACCAGCGGCAGCGGCGTGCAGTACACCGGCGTCAACTTCGACGCCGCGGGCACCCCGATCGACCTCGTCAGCCGGCCGACGGAGGAGCACTTCGCTCCCGACGGCACCCCCTACATCACCTCCGGCGTGACCGCCGTGCTCCGCGTGACCCTGCTCGGCCGCGTCTTCGACGCCCCGGTCCGCGTGGTCTACGTCGTCGACGAGCCCGACCAGGTCGGCTTCGCCTACGGCACCCTCGAGGGCCACCCCGAGAGCGGCGAGGAGTCCTTCGTCGTCGAGAAGCGCGCGGACGACTCCGTCTGGCTCGTCATCCGGGTCTTCTCGCGTCCCTCCACCCGCCTCTACCGCCTGGGCGCGCCGGTGCTGCGCGCCGTGCAGAAGCGCCAGGTCGCCAAGTACCTGCGCGCGCTGCTGCCGGCGCGCGTCAGCTGACGTGGGGAGCGCCCTCCCGATCGCCGATCCTGCTCCGCTCGACGGCGGACTGCCCGCATCCGTCGTCGACGGCGTGGAGCAGCGCGACCTCGGCCTCTACGTGCACGTGCCGTTCTGCCGGGTCCGCTGCGGGTACTGCGACTTCAACACCTACACGGCGACCGAGCTCCGCGGGGCGAAGCAGCAGGACTACGCCGACGAGGCGATCACCGAGATGGCTCTCGGTGCCGAGGTGCTCGAGCGCGCGGGTCTGCCCCGACGCCCCGCCCGCACGGTCTTCTTCGGCGGCGGGACGCCCACCCTCCTGCCCGCCGGCGACCTGGTGCGGATGCTGGACGGCCTCCGCACCCACTTCGGGGTCGCGCCCGACGCCGAGATCACCACCGAGGCGAACCCGGACTCCGTCGACGCCGCCTACATCCGCGCGCTGGCCGAGGCGGGCTTCACCCGCGTCAGCTTCGGGATGCAGTCGGCCGTGCCGCACGTCCTCGCCACGCTCGAGCGCACCCACGACCCGGAGCGGGTCCCGCTCGTGGTCGAGTGGGCGCGGGAGGCCGGCCTGCAGGTCAGCCTCGACCTCATCTACGGCACGCCGGGGGAGTCCCTCGCGGACTGGGAGCGGTCGCTCGACTCCGCGCTCGCCAACCGGCCGGACCACCTCTCGGCCTACGCCCTGATCGTGGAGGACGGCACGAAGCTCGCCCGGCAGATCCGCCGCGGCGAGGTCGCGACCCCGGACGACGACCTCACCGCCGACATGTACGAGCTCGCCGACGCGCGCCTGACCGCTGCCGGGTACTCCTGGTACGAGGTCAGCAACTGGGCGCGCGACGACGCCCACCGCTCCCGGCACAACCTCTCGTACTGGCTCGGCCACGACTGGTGGGGCGTCGGTCCCGGCGCGCACAGCCACGTCGGAGGCGTGCGCTGGTGGAACGTGAAGCACCCGGCGGCCTACGCCGACCGGCTGAGCACCGGGGTCTCGCCCGCTGCCGGGCGGGAGACGCTCGACGCGGGGACGCGGCGGGTGGAGGACGTGCTGCTGCGCTCGCGCCTGGCGGACGGGCTGCCCATCGACGCGATCGACGCCGATCGGCGCAGCGAGGTGGCGGGGCTCATCGCCGACGGCCTCGTCGACGGCCGGGCGGCGCTCGGCGGCCGGATCGTGCTGACCCTGCGCGGCCGTCTGCTGGCCGACGCGGTCGTGCGCCGCCTCACCGACGGCTGAGGCCGGATCCCGGGGCGGGCGACGCGCGGCCGCCCCGATGCCGCGGCTACTTGAAGAACGGGATGCTGAGCGGGTACGTGTAGTACTCGCCCGCGCTGGCGCGCACCGAGGCGATGATCGCGAAGACGATCACCAGGATCGGCACGACCAGGAACACGATGAAGCCGACGAGGACGAAGGACAGGATCGTCCCGGCGACGTAGGCGATCAGCGTCGTCAGGTGGAAGTTGAGGGCCGTCTTGGCGTGCGCCTCGAGGAACGGTCCGCGCCCCTTGAAGACCAGGAAGACGATCAGCGAGGGCAGGAAGCTGAAGAAGATGCCGGTCACGTGCGTGACGATCGCCCAGGTCTTCTCGTCCGCCGGGTTCAGCGGCGGAGCCGGGGTCCCGTAGACGGGGGGCGGGGGAGGGGTGGCCGACATGATGGTCTCCGTTCCGGCGGCGGCGACGGGCGTCCCCCGTGCGCTCGGCGTCCATCGTGGCATGCGGCGACTCCCTCCGCACGGGGCCGCGCGGGACCTCCTCCTCGGGGATGACGGGGCTCCTCCCCGCGGCCCTGCAGGAGTGCACCCCGGCCGATCCCCGCGCAACCCCGCCGGGCGGTCCGCCTCCCGGTTATGATTGGCACTCAGAGTTGCGGAGTGCCAGGCTCCGCGCGGCGTCAGCGCCGCAGACGGTCGTGCCCGCGGGCACTCGGAGTCCGGCGGGAGGTCGGTCGTATGGTCACGGAGCGCGGTCTCCAGGTCCTGCGCGTGATCGTGCAGGACTACGTGGCGAACCGGGAGCCGGTGGGCTCCAAGTCGATCGTCGAGCGCCACGCGTTCGGCGTCTCGGCCGCCACCATCCGCAACGAGATGGCCCAGCTGGAGGAGGAGGAGCTGATCGCGGCTCCGCACACCTCGTCCGGCCGCGTGCCGACCGACAAGGGCTACCGCCTCTTCGTCGACCAGCTCGCCGACCTGCGCCCGCTGACCTCCGCGCAGCGCCAGGCGATCGAGACGTTCCTCGGGCAGAGCCCGGACCTCGACGAGGTGCTGGTCAAGACCGTCCGCCTGCTCTCGCAGCTCACCAACAGCGTCGCGCTCGTGCAGTACCCGTCGTTCGGGGCCGCGCGGCTGCGCCACGTGGAGCTCGTCGCCCTCGCTCCCCGCCGCCTCCTGTCGGTGCTGATCACCGACACCGGCCGGGTCGACCAGCGCGTGCTCGAGACCCCGGAGGACGTGGACGACGCTCTCCTGGGCGAGATCCGCGCGAAGCTCAACACGGCCGTGCTGGGCCTCGGGCTCCAGCAGGCGGCCGAGACGCTCGGCTCCGTCGCGGAGCGCTTCAGCCCCGAGCGGCGCCACGTGCTGACGCCGATCGTGCAGACCCTGCTCGAGCAGGTCGGCGCCAACCGGCAGGACCGCCTGGTCATGGCCGGCGCCGCCAACCTCGTCCGCACCGAGGAGGACTTCTCGGGCAGCATCTACCCCGTGCTCGAGGCGATCGAGGAGCAGGTGGAGCTGCTGCGCCTCTTCGCCGAGATGACCCCGGACCCCCGGGGCATCTCGGTGCGCATCGGCCGCGAGAACGCGCCGTTCGGGCTGCAGGAGACCTCGGTGCTCACGAGCGGGTACAACACCGCGGGCGGCCAGGTCTCGCGCCTGGGCGTGCTCGGCCCACCGACCCACGAACGAAGGACGAAGCCACCTGTGGCCGATCACTACGAAGTGCTGGGCGTCGACCGCGACGCCTCCGCCGACGAGATCAAGAAGGCGTACCGCCGACTCGCCCGCGAGCTGCACCCCGACGTCAACCCGAGCGCGGACGCCTCCGAGCGCTTCAAGCTCGTCACGCACGCCTACGACGTCCTGAGCGACGCCCAGCAGCGGGCGCAGTACGACCGCGGGCCCCAGGAGGGCTTCGGCGGCGGCGCCCAGGGCTTCGGCGGGTTCGGCGACATCTTCGAGACCTTCTTCGGGCAGGGCGCGCAGGGCTCGTCCCGCGGGCCGCGCTCCCGCCGCGAGCGCGGCCAGGACGCCCTGCTGCGCGTGGAGGTCTCGCTCGACGAGGTCATCTTCGGCACCCACCGCGACCTCGAGGTCGACACGGCGGTGCTCTGCGAGACGTGCCAGGGCTCGTGCTGCCAGCCCGGCACCTCGCCGGTGACCTGCGACATCTGCCACGGCTCCGGCCAGATCCAGCGCACGGTCCGCTCGCTCCTGGGCAACGTGATGACGGCGAGCCCCTGCGGCACCTGCCGCGGCTACGGCACCGTCATCGCGACCCCCTGCTCCACCTGCCAGGGCCAGGGACGCGTCCGCGCCCGCCGCACCATCCCCGTCGACGTCCCCGCGGGAGTCGACACGGGCCTGCGCCTGCAGATGCCCGGCAGCGGCGAGGTCGGCCCGGCCGGCGGCCCCAACGGCGACCTGTACCTCGAGATCAAGGTCAAGCACCACGACGTCTTCAGCCGCAACGGCGACGACCTGCTCTGCACCCTCGAGGTGCAGATGACGGACGCGATCCTCGGCTCCACGGCGTCGCTCAAGGCGCTCGACGGCGACATCGAGATCGAGATCAAGCCGGGCACGCAGAGCACCGAGATCGTCACGATCAAGGGACGCGGAGTCACGCGCCTGCGGGGCAGCGGACGCGGCGACCTCCGCATCGGCATCCAGGTCGTCACCCCGACGAAGCTGGGCCACCGCGAGCGGGAGCTGGTCCAGGAGCTCGCGAAGCACTACAAGCCGCAGAAGCCCGCGCTGACCCACTTCCAGCAGGGCCTCTTCTCGAAGCTCCGCGACCGCTTCCTGGGCTGAGCCCGTGGCGCACCACTACATCGACGAGTCGCTGAACTCTGAGGGCTTCGTCGTCGGGGGCCGGCTCGCGCTCACCGGCGCGGAGGCACGGCACGCCTCGACCGTCAGCCGGATCCGCGCGGGCGAGAGCGTCCGGGTCGGCGACGGGCGCGGACTCGTCGCGACCGCGGTCGTCGAGAGCGCGGAGCCGGCGCGAGTGGTGCTCGTCGTGGAGTCGGTGCAGGAGTCCCCGGTTCCGTCCCCGCGCCTTGTCCTCGTCCAGGCCCTCGCGAAGGGCGACCGCGACGAGCTCGCCGTGCAGGCGGCGACCGAGCTCGGGGTGGACGAGGTCGTCCCGTGGCAGGCCGCGCGGTCGATCTCGCGGTGGTCGGGCCCGAAGGAGGAGAAGGGGCGCGAGCGCTGGCGCGCCATCGTGCGCGAGGCGAGCAAGCAGTCGCTGCGCCCCCGGGTGCCCGAGGTCGCGCTGCTCGAGCAGGTGCGCGGTCTCGTCGCGCGCGCCGCGACGTCCCGCGTGCTGGTCCTCGAGCCCTCGGCGCAGGCGCGGCTCTCCCAGGTGGTCCCGGACGGACGCGACCTGGTGCTCGTCGTCGGGCCCGAGGGCGGCATCGCTCCGGAGGAGCTGCGGCTGCTCGCGGAGGCGGGCGCCGAGGCCGTCGCGCTCGGCGACTCCGTCCTGCGCACCTCGACCGCAGGTCCCGCTGCCATCGCCGTCCTCTCGGCCCGCCTGGGCCGCTGGTGACGCTCCTCCACAGCCGACTCGGGGCTCCGGAGCAGAGTGCCGTGGGCGAACGCGGCGCCCGTCGCGCACGGGCCCCGTTTAAGATGGTTCTATGAGCGAACCCACCGTCTTCACGCGCATCGTCCAGGGCGAGATCCCGGCCGATGTGGTGTTCGAGAACGAGCGCATCCTCGCGATCACCGACATCGAGCCGAAGGCGCCCGTCCACCTCCTCGTCTTCCCGAAGACCCAGGAGCACGCCACGGTCGCCGCCCTCGCCGCCGCCGATCCCGCCCTGCTCGCCGAGATGGTGCAGGTCGCCCAGTCGCTCGCCGACGCCCACAGCAACGGTCAGTTCCGCCTCGTCTTCAACTCCGGCGAAGAGGCGGGCCAGACCGTGTTCCACGTGCACGCCCACGTCCTGGGCGGCCACCAGACGGAAGGCTCCCTTGCCACCGGTTGAGAACACGGGCGCGAGCCCCGACGAGCGTCCCGCCCCCGGCGCGGACGCGTCCGAGACGACGCGGCGCGTCGTCGCCGTCGACGGAGTCGCGATGGTGCGCCTCCTCGGACCTCAGGACCGCCTCATCCGGGCGGTCGAAGGACGATTCCCCGATGTCCGGGTGCACGTGCGCGGCAACGAGGTGACGCTCGACGGCGAGCGCGAGCCCGTCGCCGCTGCGACGCGCCTGGTGGAAGAACTGGTGCGCATGACCGCGAGCGGGCACGATCTCGACCCGGAGGGCGTGCGCGAGTCCGCCCGCATCCTGCAGAACGGCGGGCCGGTGAGCCCGGCCGAGGCGTTCGGCCAGGCCATCCTCACGGCGCGGGGACGGAGCGTGAGGCCCAAGACGCTCGGGCAGCGCGAGTACGTCGACGCGGTCGATCAGAACACCATCGTCTTCGGCATCGGCCCGGCCGGAACCGGCAAGACCTACCTGGCGATGGCGAAGGCCGTGCAGTCGCTGCAGCGCAAGGAGGTCGAGCGGATCATCCTGACCCGCCCGGCGGTCGAGGCGGGGGAGCGGCTGGGCTACCTGCCCGGCTCGCTCACCGACAAGATCGACCCGTACCTGCGCCCGCTCTACGACGCGCTGAACGAGATGATGGACCCCGAGATCGTCCCGAAGCTGCTCGCGGCCGGCACGATCGAGGTCGCACCGCTCGCCTACATGCGCGGGCGCACGCTCAACAACTCGTTCGTCGTGCTCGACGAGGCGCAGAACACGACGCCCGAGCAGATGAAGATGTTCCTCACCCGCCTCGGCTTCGGCTCCAAGATGGTCGTCACCGGCGACATCACCCAGGTCGACCTGCCGACCGGCGCGAGCGGACTCCGCCTCGTGACGCGCGTGCTCGACGGCATCGACGACATCCACTTCTCGCGCCTGACCAGCGAGGACGTGGTGCGCCACAGCCTGGTCGGCCGCATCGTGGACGCGTACACCGAGTACGACCAGCAGAAGCAGGCGCAGCACTTCGAGCGCGAGCAGGCCCGGGAGTTCGCAAACCGCGCCGAGCGCCGCGGCCAGGCCGCCCGCCCGCCCGGCGACCGCCAGCCTCCGCGCGGCTGAGCCCGCCCGCCCCTCCCGAACCGAAGGAAGACCCGTCCCCGTGAGCATCGAGATCAACAACGAGTCGAGCGTCCCCGTCGACGAGGCCGCCCTGCTGCGCCTCGCCGGCTACGCGCTCGACTCGCTCCACGTGCACCCCGACGCCGAGCTCGCGATCGTGCTGGTCGACGAGGGCGCGATGGAGCAGCTGCACGTGCAGTGGATGGACGAGCCGGGGCCGACCGACGTGCTCAGCTTCCCGATGGACGAGCTGCGTCCCGGGACCGAGGACGAGCAGACCCCCGCGGGGCTCCTCGGCGACATCGTGCTCTGCCCGCAGGTCGCGCAGTCCCAGGCCGAGTCGGCCGGCCACTCCGTGCTCGACGAGCTGCAGCTGCTGACCGCCCACGGGCTCCTGCACCTGCTCGGCTTCGATCACGCCGAGCCGGAGGAGGAGCGCGAGATGTTCGGCATCCAGCGCGACATCCTGGTCGGCTTCCACATCAGCGAGCGACGCCGCTAGAGCGCGCCGTGCCCACTCTCCAGCTCCTCATCGCCGCCCTCGCGCTCGTCGCCGTCGGCGGCTGGTTCGCCGCGACCGACGCCGCACTCGGCGTCCTCTCGCGCAGCGACCTGCTCGACATGGCCCAGCACTCCCGCAGCGCCCGCGCTCTCCGCGCGATCGCGGGCGACATGAGCGCCCACGTCAACGTCGTCAACTTCTCGCGGATCGCGGCCGAGACGACGGCCGCGGTGTTCGTCACCACGGTGCTGGTCGTCGAGGTCCCGCAGCTCTGGCTCGCGCTCCTGCTGGCGGTCCTGATCATGGCGGCGGTCTCGTTCGTCCTGGTCGGCTCCAGCCCCCGCAGCGTCGGGCGCGCGAACGCCCGCGCGGTCCTGTCCACCAGCGCCTCGCTCGTGCACGTGCTCCGGCTCGCGCTGGGCCCGGTCGCGCACGGGCTCGTGGCCCTCGGCAACCGGGTGACGCCGGGGACCGGGCGCTCGGCGGGGTTCTCCTCCGAGGAGCAGCTGCTCAGCATGGTCGACGAGGCGACCGAGCAGGACGTGCTCGAGCAGGACGACCGCGAGCTGATCCACTCGATCTTCGAGTTCAACGACACCTTCGTCCGCGAGGTGATGGTGCCCCGCACCGACATGGTGACGATCGAGGCGACCTCCTCCGTCGGCGCCGGCATGGGGCTCCTGCTGAGCCGCGGCATCTCCCGGCTCCCCGTCATCGGCGACGGCGTCGACGATGTCCTCGGCGTGCTCTACCTGCGCGACGTGGCCCGGCACACCTACGAGCGGCCGGACGACGACGACACGGTCGCCGATCTCGCGCGCCCCGCGCTGTTCGTGCCCGAGTCGAAGAAGGCCGACGAGCTGCTCCGCCAGATGCAGCTCGAGTCCAACCACCTCGCGATGGTGGTCGACGAGTACGGCGGCATCGCGGGCCTGGTGACGCTCGAGGACCTGATCGAGGAGCTCGTCGGCGACATCTCCGACGAGTACGACCGCGAGGTCGACCTCTTCGAGGAGACGGCGCCCGGGGTCTACCGCGTCTCGGCGCGCCTGCCGGTGGACGAGCTCGGCGAGCTGTTCGAGCTCGACCTCGAGGACGACGACGTCGACTCGGTCGGCGGACTGCTGACCAAGGCCTACGGGCGCCTCCCCGAGCGCGGCGCGACGGCGCGGATCGGCGGAGTGCTGCTCGAGGCCGAGCAGGCGGACCCGCGCCGTGGGACCATCTCCACGGTGATCGTCCGCCGCGATCCCGATCTGGACACCGTCGGCGAGCCCGGCACCGGCCCCGTCGCGATCATCGCGGACGGCGGCACCACCACCCCCAGCCCGAGCACGGCTCCCACCCGCGGAGCCACGGGCGATCAGCACGAGGACGCACGATGACCGACACCACTCCCGCCGCCGCTCCCTACCGGGCGGGCTTCGTGTCCTTCGTCGGCCGCCCGAACGTGGGCAAGTCGACGCTCACGAACGCCCTCGTCGGCGAGAAGATCGCCATCACGAGCTCGAAGCCCCAGACCACGCGGCGCGCGATCCGCGGAGTGGTGCACCGCACCGACGGCCAGCTGATCGTCGTCGACACCCCCGGCATCCACCGGCCGCGCACGCTCCTCGGAGAGCGGCTGAACTCGCTCGTCACCTCGACCCTCGGCGACGTCGACGTCATCGGGATGCTGTTCCCCGCGGACGAGCCGATCGGCCCGGGAGACCGCTTCATCAACGAGCAGCTCGACTCCTTCCCGCGCGCTCGGAAGGTCGCGATCGTCTCGAAGGTGGACCTCTCCTCGAAGAAGTCCGTGGCGAAGCAGCTGCTCGCCGTCTCGGAGCTGCGCGAGTGGGACACGATCGTGCCGATCTCGGCCGTGACCGAGGAGCAGCTGGACGTCCTCGCCGTCGAGCTCCTGCGCCTGATGCCCGTCTCGCCCGCCCTCTACCCGGAGGAGGCGGTGACCGACGAGGACCTGTCCTCGCGGATCGCCGAGTTCATCCGCGAGGCCGCCCTCGAGGGCGTCTCGGACGAGCTGCCGCACTCCCTCGCCGTGACGCTCGACGACATGGTCGAGCGCGAGGACGGCTCGCTGATCGACATCTACGCCAACGTCTTCGTGGAGCGCGACAGCCAGAAGGGCATCATCATCGGCAAGGGCGGCCAGCGCCTGCGCGAGGTGGGAGCCGTCTCCCGCGAGCAGATCGAGCGCCTGCTGGGCCGCCGCGTGTTCCTCTCCATCCGGGTGAAGGTCGCCAAGGAGTGGCAGCGCGACCCGAAGCTGCTCGGGCGCCTGGGCTTCTGACGCCGGAGGGACGACGGCGGTCACCCTCGCGGACGACGCCCCCGGGCGCGCGGACCCGTAGCGTGGTCCTCATGCGCGCCCTCCTCGACCGACCGGCGGCCCTGCCGATCGCCGGGGCGCTGCTCGCCGCCCTCCACCTGCTGCTCGGGCTCACCGGGGTCACTCCGACCGAGCGGATCGCCGGCGGCCTCGTGCTCGCGCTGGCCCTCGCCGTCGCGGGATTCCTGCCCGCGCTCGCCCCCTCGCTCGTCGCGGTCGGCGCGCTCGCCGACGGAGGCGTCCTGCTCGGCGGCGTCCCCGTCGACGGGGTGCTCGTCGGCCTGGTCGTCCTCTGGCAGACGACCCGCCGGGTGGGCCCCTGGACCCGTGCCCTGGCGCTCGCGGGCGGCCTGATCCTCGCCGGGATCGGCGGCGTCACCGTCGCGCTCGGCCTCTCCGGCCCGCTCGATCCGTCCGGGCTCGCGGCGCGCGTGGAGTTCGTGGTCCTCGCCCTGGTCGCCCTCGCGGTCGCCTCCGTGCTCGGTGCGGCGAAGGTCCTCGTGTACCTCAACGCGCTGCGGGCGCCGGTCCTCGCGGGCGATCGGATCGACGCGCTGCTGACCCGGGTCGCCGGTCCGCAGGACCCCTTCGCGGTGGGGGTCGCCGGTGGTCAGGCGCTGGTGCTCCTCCTCGTCGCCGGCCTCCCGTTCGCCGGGGTGGACGGCGCGATGCAGCTGCTGGTCGCGGGCGTGCTCGCGGTCGCGCTGGTGCTGCACCGGCGGTCCCCGGTCCTCGCCCTCTCGATCGCCTGGGCCGGTGCCGCCCTCCAGATGAGCGCGAGCCTCGCTCCCGGACCCGCGGATCTGGCCATCCTGGCCGTCCTCTTCGGCGCCGGCGCGTCGGAGTCGCGGCGGGTGCGGATCGCGGGCGCGGTGTCGGCCGTCCTCGGCGCCGTGATCGCCGTCGTCTACCTCGTCCTGGTCTTCGACCTCGTCGCGAGCGCCTACGACGGCCTGCTGTCGGCCGGCGCCACCTTCGGCGGGATCCTCGCGACGCTCGGCCTCTCCTGGACCATCGGACTGCTCTCCCGCTCGGTCCGCCGGGCGCGGGAGGGCCAGACCCTGCGCGCGCAGGCCGAGCAGGAGCGCGCCCGGGCGCAGCGCGAGCTCGACACCGTGGAGGAGCGCAACCGGATCGCCCGCGACATGCACGACGTCGTCGCCCACTCCCTCGCCGTCGTGATCGCGCAGGCGGACGGCGCGCGCTACCTCGGCTCCACCAGCCCCGAGCAGACCGACGCCGCGCTGCTGACCATCTCCTCCGTCGCCCGGGACGCCCTCGGCGACGTGCGCGTGCTCCTCGCCCAGCTGCGGCACTCGCAGAGCGACGGCCCGCAGCCCGGCGCCCGCGACCTGCCGGCCCTCCTCGACAGCGTGGGCGGAGCCGGAGCCCCCGTCCGCGCCGAGCTCGCCGTCGACCTGGAGGCGGTGCCGCGCGCCGTCGGTCTGGCCCTGTACCGGATCGCCCAGGAGGCGACCACGAACGCTCTCCGCCACGGCCGCCCGGGCTCGCCGCTCGACATCGCCCTGCGCCAGGACGGCGGCGAGCTCGCCCTGACCGTGCGCAACGCCCGGTGCGCCGACGTCGAGCGCGACTCCCTGCCGGGCGAGGGCCACGGACTGGTCGGCATGCGCGAGCGCGCCGCGCTCGTCGGGGGAGTGCTCGCCGCCGGCCCGGTCGGGGACGACTTCGTCGTCGACGCGCGCCTGCCCTCCTCCCCGTCCCTCGCCCGCACCGCCCCACCCCTCGCCTCCGGAGGCAGCCCCGCATGACCGACACCATCCGCCTCGTCCTCGTCGACGACCAGGCCCTCTTCCGCGCCGGCATCCGCATGCTGCTCGGCTCGCAGCCCGACCTCGAGGTGGTCGGCGAGGCGTCGGACGGAGCGGAGGGCGCGGAGCTGGTCGCGCGGCTGGCCCCCGACGTCGTGCTGATGGACATCCGGATGCCGGGCGTCGACGGGATCGAGTCGACCCGGCGGATCCTCGCGGACGCGCAGGAGCGGCGGGTCGAGCCTCCGCGCATCCTCGTGCTGACCACCTTCGACCTCGACGAGGCGGCCGCGCGCGCCATCCGGGCGGGCGCGAGCGGCTTCCTCCTGAAGGACACGGAGCCCGGCTTCCTCCTCGCCTCCGTCCGCACCGTGCACGCGGGGACCGCCGTGGTCGCCGCCTCCGCGACCCGCGAGCTCTTCGAGCACTTCGGGGCGGCGGGCAGCGGACGCGAGACCCCGCCCGCCTTCGCGACCCTCACCGACCGCGAGCGCGAGATCTTCCACCTGGCCGCGCGGGGGATGAGCAACACCGAGATCGCGCGCGCCGAGTTCCTGAGCGAGGCGACGGTGAAGACGCACATCAGCCGCACCCTCGGCAAGCTCGGCCTGCGCGACCGCGTGCAGCTGGTGGTCTACGCCTACGAGAACGGCCTGGTCTCCTAGCGCGGGACGCCGGGGTGACGCGCCGCGGGGGCGGTGCTACCCTGACCGGGTGCGCTTCGGACAGCTCCTCCTTCTCCGCCGCGACGAGATCTGATCCTCAGGCCATCCTCGTCGCGGAGTCCGTCGTCGGCTGAACCATCCCTCGCCCGCGAGGTCGATCCGCATCCGGATCCCCGCGAGACCGCCCGACCGGCACCGCCCACCAGCGGAGCCGCACGCGAGCGGGATCGGTCACGAGCGAGAACAGACACGTGCGCACCACTGCGCCGGGAGAGCACCTCATGCTGAACAACCAGAAGCCGTCGCCCATGCCGATCGGCAAGTACCGTCCCTTCCACGAGCTGATCGCCGTGGACCTGCCCGACCGCACCTGGCCGTCGAAGCGCATCACCGCCGCGCCCCGCTGGTGCGCCGTGGACCTCCGCGACGGCAACCAGGCGCTCATCGACCCGATGTGCCCCGGGCGCAAGCGCATCATGTTCGATCTGCTGGTCCGGATGGGCTACAAGGAGATCGAGGTCGGGTTCCCGAGCGCGAGCCAGACCGACTTCGACTTCGTGCGCAGCCTCATCGAGGAGGGCGCGATCCCCGAGGACGTCACCATCCAGGTGCTGACCCAGGCCCGCGACCACCTGATCGAGCGCACCTACGAGTCGATCCGCGGCGCGCGCCAGGCGATCGTGCACCTCTACAACTCCACGAGCGTGCTGCAGCGCGAGGTCGTGTTCCGCAAGGACCGTCAGGGCATCATCGACATCGCGCTGGCCGGCGCCCGCAAGTGCCGCGAGATGGAGTCGACCGTCCCCGGCACGGCCGTCTACTACGAGTACTCGCCCGAGAGCTACACCGGCACCGAGCTCGACTTCGCACGCGAGATCTGCGATCGCGTCGTCGAGGTCTTCGAGCCGACTCCCGAGCGCAAGGTCATCCTGAACCTGCCCGCCACCGTCGAGATGGCCACCCCGAACGTCTACGCCGACTCGATCGAGTGGATGAGCCGCAACCTCGCGCAGCGCGAGAACATCGTGCTGTCGCTGCACCCCCACAACGACCGCGGCACGGCCGTGGCGGCCGCCGAGCTGGGCTACCTGGCCGGCGCGGACCGGATCGAGGGCTGCCTCTTCGGCAACGGCGAGCGCACCGGCAACGTCGATCTGGTCGCGCTGGGCGTGAACCTGTTCACCCAGGGGATCGACCCGCAGATCGACTTCAGCGACATGGACGGCATCAAGCGCACCGCCGAGTACTGCAACCAGCTGCCCGTGCCCGAGCGCAGCCCCTGGGCGGGCGACCTGGTCTTCACCGCCTTCAGCGGTTCGCACCAGGACGCCATCAAGAAGGGCTTCGAGGCGATGCAGGCCGAGGCCGAGCGGACCGGCCGCAGCGTCGACGAGCTCACCTGGGCCGTGCCCTACCTGCCGGTGGACCCGAAGGACCTGGGCCGCTCCTACGAGGCTGTCATCCGCGTCAACTCGCAGTCCGGCAAGGGCGGAGTCGCGTACCTGCTGAAGACGGACCACGCGCTCGACCTGCCGCGCCGACTGCAGATCGAGTTCTCGGGCGTCGTGCAGGCCAAGACCGACGCCGAGGGCGGCGAGGTCACGAGCGAGCAGATCTGGACGGTGTTCCAGGACGAGTACCTGCCCGCGCCCGCCGAGCGCGCCGACGAGAAGTGGGGCCGCTTCGAGCTGCTGCGCACGAACACGTCGAGCGATCTGGGCGGCAGCATCGCGCTGGACGCGGTCCTCCGGGTGGGCGACGAGCGCGTCTCGGCCAGCTCGCGGGGCAACGGCCCGATCAACGCCTTCGAGGCCGTGCTGGAGCAGCAGGGCGTCGAGGTCCGGGTCCTCGACTACGTCGAGCACGCGCTCAGCGCCGGCGGCGACGCGCTGGCCGCCTCGTACGTCGAGTGCACGGTGAACGGCCGCACCCTGTGGGGCGTGGGCGTGGACGCCGACATCTCGACCGCCTCCCTCAAGGCCATCGTCTCGGCCGTCAACCGCGCCCTGCGCGAGGAGGTCCCGGTCCGCGAGCTGGCCGGCGCCTCCGCCTGATCGGGCCCGATCCCCGACGGGGGAGCCGTGATGCGTCGCGGCTCCCCCGGCGTTCCCGTGCGCGGACCGCGCGGGACTCCGCTCCCTGCGTCCGGGTCGGCCGCCGCTAGGTCCGGCGGCGCCAGCGCAGGCGCGGCACGCCGCTGAGCGCGCGCTGCTCGGGCAGGCTCCAGCCGTAGCGGACCGCGAGCAGCCGGATGACCGTGGTCACGCCCACCGCGAGCGGCGCGGCGAAGTCGATCGTCACTCCGAAGCGCAGCGCGAGGACCAGGACGCCCGTGCCCACCGAGGCCGCGACGGCGTAGAGCGAGCCGACGTGCATCAGCGCGATCGGCCGGTTCAGCAGGATGTCGCGGACGACGGATCCGCCGACGGCCGAGACGGTGCCGACGAACACGGCCGGCACCTCCGGCACGCCGAGCGACAGGGCTTTCGTGGTGCCGATCGCGCCGAAGAGCCCGAGGGTCAGCGCGTCGAGGGCGGTGATCGTCCCGTCGACCCGGTTCAGCAGGTGCTGGAGCAGCATCCCGAGCAGGGAGGCGGTCACCGCGACGATCAGGTACGCGTCGGTGTGCAGGGCCACCAGGGGCGTCTGGAGCAGCAGATCGCGGAGCACGCCGCCGCCGAGGCCGGTGGCCGTGCCGATGATCGTGACGCCGAGCAGGTCGATCCGGCGGTCGCGGAACTCGCCCGCGAACATCGCGCCCTGGAGGCAGCCGATGGCGATCGCGAGCAGGTCGGCCCAGGCCGGGATCTCGAAGAGGGAGGCTGCCAC
Organism: Rathayibacter sp. AY2B5; assembly: GCF_002931645.1. Lineage (NCBI taxonomy): Bacteria > Bacillati > Actinomycetota > Actinomycetes > Micrococcales > Microbacteriaceae > Rathayibacter > Rathayibacter sp. AY2B5. The sequence continues at coordinate 32,669 of NZ_PSUE01000010.1, forward strand.
CCGGACATCGTTCCACGGCGCGGGCCCTGCTCCGGCCGGGCTGCCAGCCGGGTGTCGGGGGTCGGGGGGATAATCGGAGGATGCCCACCTATCGCGACGAAGCCGTGGTGCTCCGCACGCACAAGCTGGGCGAGGCCGACCGCATCGTGACGCTGCTCTCGCGCAGCCACGGCAAGATCCGCGCGGTGGCGAAGGGCGTGCGCAAGACCGGCTCCAAGTTCGGCTCGCGGCTCGAGCCGTTCATGGTCGCCGACCTCCAGCTCTACGAGGGCCGGAGCCTCGACATCGTCACGCAGGCCGAGTCGCTCGGCGCCTACGGTGCGCTGATCGCCGCCGATTACGACAGCTACACGGCGGCGAGCGCGATGGTCGAGACGGCGGACCGCCTCACCGACGCGGACGCCTCCCTGCAGCAGTACCTGCTGCTCGTCGGGGCCCTGCGCTCGCTCTCGAAGCACGAGCACGAGCCGGTGCTGACGCTCGACTCCTACCTCCTGCGGGCGCTCTCGATCGCGGGCTGGGCGCCCAGCTTCGAGGACTGCGCGCGCTGCGGCGCCCCCGGGCCCCACGGCGCGGTCGTGGTGCAGCTCGGAGGCGTCGTCTGCGCCGACTGCACGCCGCCCGGCGCACCGCGGGTCGCTCCGGAGGTCGTGGTCCTGCTGGGTGCGCTGCTCACGGGAGACTGGGCCCATGCCGAGACCACCGAGCCGACCACGCGGTCGCGGGCGAGCGGAGTGGTCGCCGCCTACACGCAGTTCCATCTCGAACGCGGTCTGAGATCCCTGGAGCACGTCACCCGATGAAGCCCTTCACCCACAAGGACGCCGAGCCGTACCGCCCTCTCGACTGGACCGGGATCCACCCGCCCGCGATCCCGCGGAAGGCCGTTCCGGGGCACGTCGCCATCGTGATGGACGGGAACGGCCGCTGGGCGAACTCCCGCGGCCTGACGAGGATCGAGGGGCACAAGCGCGGCGAGACGGCGCTGCTGGACGTCGTGGCCGGAGCGATCCAGATCGGCGTGAAGCACCTCAGCGTCTACGCGTTCTCGACCGAGAACTGGAAGCGCTCGCCCGAGGAGGTGCGCTTCCTGATGGGCTTCAACCGCGATGTGCTGCACCGCCGCCGCGATCAGCTCAACGAGTGGGGCGTGCGCATCCGCTGGGCCGGCCGGAAGCCGCGCCTGTGGGCGTCGGTGATCAACGAGCTGCAGTTCGCCGAGCGGATGACCGCGGACAACGACGTGCTGACGCTCACCATGTGCGTCAACTACGGCGGGCGCACCGAGATCGCCGACGCGGTGCAGCGGCTCGCCGCCGAGGTCCAGGCGGGGCGGCTCAAGCCCTCCGGCATCTCCGAGAAGACGATCGCCAAGGCGCTGTACGTGCCGGAGATGCCGGACGTCGACCTCTTCGTGCGCTCCTCCGGCGAGCAGCGCACCAGCAACTTCCTGCTCTGGCAGAGCGCCTACGCCGAGATGGTGTTCCTCGACCGGCTCTGGCCGGACTTCACGCGGACCGACCTCTGGGACGCGATCGAGCACTACTCCGGCCGCTCCCGCCGCTTCGGCGGCGCGGTCGACGTGCCGGGGGCCTCCTCGTGATCCGGGCCGGAATCGTCGGCTTCGGGCTCGCGGGCAGCGTCTTCCACGGTCCGTTCCTCGCGGCGGATCCCGCTTTCGAGGTCGTCGCCGTCTCCACCCGCGACGCCGGTCGGAGGGCCGCGGCCTCCGCCGCGCATCCCGAGGCCCGGATCGTGCCCGACCTCGACGCGGTGCTCGCCGAGCGGCCGGAGCTGGTCGTGCTCGCCTCGCCGCCGTCGGTGCACCGGGAGCAGGCCGTCCGAGTGCTCGAGGCCGGAGTCGCCGTCGTGATCGACAAGCCCTTCGCACCGAGCACGGCCGACGCGGACGCGATCATCGCCGCCTCCGAGCGGAGCGGTGCGCCCGTCTTCGTCTTCCAGAACCGGCGCTGGGACGCCGATCTGCTCACCCTCCGCCGCCTCCTGGGCGAAGGGGTCCTCGGCGAGGTCCTCCGCTTCGAGTCGACCTTCGAGCGCTGGAGCGCGCCGAAGACGGGCCGGTGGCAGAGCGAGACGGGTCCGGCCGAGGGTGGCGGGATCCTCTTCGATCTCGGCAGCCACCTGGTCGACCAGGCGCTGCTGCTGTTCGGCCCGGCGGTCGTCACGGCGGCCGAGACCCGGACCGTCCACGAGGGCTCCGCGAGCGAGGACGACGCGTTCGTCTCGCTCCTGCATCACAGCGGCGTCCGCTCCCACCTCACCATGAGCCGCGTCGCCCGGGCGACCGGCCCCCGCTTCCGCGTGCTCGGCACCCGCGCCGCCTTCAGCGTCGACGGTCTCGATCCGCAGGAGACCGCGCTCCGCACCGGCGGCGCCCGACCGGACGACGACGGCTTCGGCGAGGTCGCGCCGGAGGGATGGGGCGTCCTCGTCGACGACTCCGGCGCACACCCCGTGCCGAGTGAGCGGGGACGATACGCCGCGTTCCTCGAGCAGGTCGCGCTGTCCCTCCAGGACGGCGCTCCCTCGCCGGTCGACGTCCGCGAGGCCCGCGAGGTCGTCGCCGTGCTCGAGCAGGCGCACGCCCTCGCCGCCCGCTGACCGGGCCCGCCGCCGGCGCGCCCGGTCGCTCCCCGGTCTTGGCGATCCGGCTCCGGAGCGTCATCCTCGAGAGGTGAGCACCGCACTGCCGAACTCCGCCGACCTGCGCGCGCGCTTCGCCGGTGCCCGCGGCTACCACAACGCCTGCACCCTCGGCCTGCCGCCGCGGGAGACCGTCAAGGCGCTGCGGGCGGACCTCGACGGCTGGTCGTCCGGGGAGAGCACGGCCGCCGCCTACGGCGTTGTCGCCGAGCGCGCGCGTGCCTCGTTCGCCGCGATCGCCGGCGTCCCGGTCGACCGTGTCGCGATCGGCTCGCAGACCTCCGCCATGGCCGCCGTGCTCGCCGCCTCGCTGCCCGACGGGGCCCGCGTGCTCTGCGTGGACGGCGACTTCTCCTCCATCGTGTTCCCCTTCCTCGCCCAGGCGCACCGCGGAGTGACCGTGCGCTCCGTCGCGCTCGAGGCGCTGGCCGACTCCGTCGAGGACGGGGACGACCTCGTCGTCTTCTCCGCCGTGCAGTCCAGCAGCGGAGCGCTCGCCGATCTCGACGCCGTCCTCGAGGAGGCCGCGCGCCACGGAGTGCGGACCGCGTGCGACCTCACGCAGGCGGCCGGCGTCCTGCCGGTCGACGCCTCCCGCTTCGACGCGACCCTCACCCACGCCTACAAGTGGCTGTGCTCGCCGCGCGGAGTGGCGTTCCTCACCGTCTCGCCCGCCTACGCGGCCGAGCTCGTCCCCGTGCAGGCGGGCTGGTACTCGGGGGAGGACGTGTGGTCGTCCTGCTACGGACCGGCCATGCACCTGGCCGAGAACGCCCGCCGCTTCGACGTCTCGCCGGCCTGGCAGGCGTTCGCCGGCGCCGAGGCGTCGCTCGCTCTGTTCCGCTCGCTCGACCTCGACGCGGTCTGGGCGCACGCCTCCGGCCTCGGCGACCTGCTGTGCGAGCGGCTGGACCGGGAGCCTCAGCACCGGGCGCTCGTGTCCTGGCCGGACGAGGGGGGAGCGGACCTGGAGCTGCTGCAGGCCGCGGGTCTGCGCGTCTCGGGCCGCGGCGGCCGGCTCCGCATCGCCTTCCACCTCTGGAACGACGAGTCCGACGTGGACGAGCTCGTCCGCGTGCTGCGGGAATAGCGGGGCGCCCCCTCCGTTGTCCTGGGGGTGAGTGCTGAGCCGAGCCCCCTGTCCGTCGACGTCTGGTCCGACATCGCCTGCCCCTGGTGCTACATCGGGAAGCGCCGGTTCGAGCGCGGGCTCGAGGCCTTCCGCGCCGCGCACCCCGAGGCTCCGGAGGTCGTCGTGGAGTACCGCAGCTTCGAGCTCTCGCCGGACACGCCGGAGGACTACCGCGGGGGAGAGGCGGCGTTCCTCGCCGAGCACAAGGGCATCCCGGAGGCGCAGGCGCAGCAGATGCTCGACTCCGTCACGGCGATCGCGGCGAGTGTCGGCCTCGACTACCACTTCGAGTCGGTGCGCCACGTCAAGACGGTCACCGCCCACCAGGCGCTCCACCACGCCAAGGAGAACGGACTGCAGCTCGAGCTCGTCGAGCGTCTCCTGAGCGCGTACTTCGTCGAGGGCCGCGACCTGGCCGATCCGGAGGTGCTCGCCTCGCTCGCCGGCGAGGTCGGGCTCGACCCGGCGGAGACGCGCCGCGCTCTCGAGGACCGGCGCTACCTCGGGCGGGTGCAGTCCGACATCGCGCAGGCCCGCGAGTACGGGATCTCGGGGGTGCCGTTCTTCGTCCTCGACGGGCGCTTCGGCGTCTCCGGCGCCCAGGAGCCGGCGGCGTTCACCGAGGTCCTCGAGCACGTGCTGGAGCAGCGGGCGGCCGTCGCGTGAGCGGGCCGTTCGAGATGCTCGGCGACTCCGGCGGGCCGCTGTGCGAGGACGGCGTCTGCGCCGTGCCGCAGGCCGCGGAAGCGCAGGCCGAGGTGCCGCCGATCAGCGCGGAGGCTCCTCCACGGTGATGTCGGCCACGGTCGCGCCGTAGGCGGCCACGAGGGCGTCCGCGTCGACGAAGGCGCTGCGCCCGTCGGCGCCGGCTCCCATCGCGACGCGGCGGCCGAGGATCCGCTCGTCGGCGTAGACCGGCCAGGCCGTCGTGGAGCCGATCGGGGTGATGGTGCCGCGCCGGTAGCCGGTCGCCTCGAGGGCGGCCGTCTCGTCCGGGAGGCGGAGCTTGTTCACTCCGACCACCGCGCGCAGCTTCGGCCACGCGATCTGCCGCCCGCCGGGGACCAGGGCGAACAGGTAGCCGCCGTCGTGGCGCTTCACCACGAGCGACTTCACGATGTCGCCGGGCTCGATGCCGAGCAGCGCGGCCGCCTCGTGCAGGCTGCCGGCAGCGGGCCTCTCCACGATCTCGACCGCAAGGCCGCGGGCGGACGCGTCCGCCTCCAGCCGCTGCGAACCGTCCTCCACAGGTGTGCTCCCGTTCATCTCTCCACCTCTCCGCTCGTCACTCCGCCTTCCCCAACACAGGATCTGGGAGAATCGATACCGATGTCCTCCACTCTCACGGCCGCCCCGCCCGCGCGCACCGCGCCGGCGCTCCGGATCGGCCCCCTCGAACTCGACGCGCCGGTGGTGCTCGCCCCCATGGCGGGCATCACCAACACGGCGTTCCGCCGCCTCTGCCGCGAGTTCGGCAACGGCCTCTACGTGAGCGAGATGATCACCTCCCGCGCGCTCGTCGAGCGCACGCCGGAGTCGATTCGCCTCATCCGCCACCACCCCAGCGAGTCGGTGCGCTCGATCCAGCTCTACGGAGTGGACCCGGTCACGGTCGCCGAAGCGGTCACCATGCTCGTCGCCGAGGACCGGGCCGACCACATCGACCTCAACTTCGGCTGCCCCGTGCCCAAGGTCACCCGGAAGGGCGGGGGAGCGGCCCTGCCGTGGAAGCTCCCGCTGTTCCGGCAGATCGTCGAGGGCGCCGTGAAGGCCGCCGGCGACGTCCCGCTCACCGTCAAGATGCGCAAGGGCATCGACCCGGACCACCTCACCTACCTCGAGGCCGCCCGTGCCGCCGAGGGCGCCGGGGTCGCGTCGATCGCGCTGCACGCGCGCACCGCCTCCGAGTTCTACAGCGGGCACGCCGACTGGTCGGCGATCGCCACGCTCAAGGAGACGGTCACGAGCGTGCCCGTGCTGGGCAACGGCGACATCTGGTCGGCCGAGGACGCGCTGCGGATGATGGCCGAGACGGGCTGCGACGGAGTCGTCGTCGGACGCGGCTGCCTCGGGCGCCCCTGGCTCTTCGGCGACCTCGCCGCCGCGTTCGCCGGCTCCGACGAGCGGTTCCGCCCTTCGCTCGGACAGGTCGCCGAGGCGTTCCGCCGCCACGCGGAGCTGCTCGTCGACTTCTTCGAGAGCGAGGAGCGCGGCTGCCGCGACATCCGCAAGCACGTCGCCTGGTACTTCAAGGGCTACGCCGTCGGCGGCGACCTCCGCGCTCGCCTGGCCACCGTCGAGTCGCTCGCGCAGCTCGACGAGCTCCTGGCGACGCTCGACTGGACGCAGCCCTATCCGGGCGAGGCGGCCGAGGGGCAGCGGGGCCGCGCCGGCTCGCCCAAGGTCCCCTCCCTCCCGGACCGCTGGCTCGAGTCCCGCGAGCTCGACGCCGGGCAGCGCGACGCGGTCTCGGCCGCCGAGATCCACAACAGCGGTGGATGACCGCGCGCTCTGGGGGTACTCGCTCGTCGACACCGAGCGATTCCTGCCGGAGGACCACTCGACCCGCCGCTCCGACTTCGCCCGCGACCGCGCCCGGCTCTTCCACTCCAGCGCGCTCCGCCGCCTGGCCGCGAAGACCCAGGTGCTCAGCCCCACGGCGGGCGTCGACTTCGCGCGCAACCGCCTGACCCACTCGCTCGAGGTGGCGCAGATCGGCCGGGAGCTCGCCACGAGCCTCGACCTCGACCCCGACGTCGTCGACACGGCCTGCCTCGCGCACGACATCGGGCATCCGCCGTTCGGGCACAACGGCGAGCGCGCGCTCAACACCTGGGCCGAGGGGATCGGCGGCTTCGAGGGCAACGCGCAGACCTTCCGGCTGCTCACGCGGCTCGAGCCGAAGGTGTTCGGCGACGACGCCCGCCCCTACGGGCTGAACCTGACCCGCGCCAGCATCGACGCGAGCTGCAAGTACCCCTGGCCCGACACGCGCTCGGTCGCGGACCCGTCGGGGCGCGCCAAGTTCGGCTTCTACGCCGACGACGCCCCCGCGTTCGCCTGGATGCGCGAGGGCGCCCCCGAGGGGGTGCGCTGCATTGAGGCCGAGGTGATGGACCTCTCGGACGACATCGCCTACTCCGTGCACGACTTCGAGGACGCGGTGGTCTCCGGCTACATCGACGTCGAAGCACTCGGCTCCCGCGCCGACCACGAGGGCCTCGTGCAGTCGATGCACTCCTGGGTCGGCGGGGAGGTCGGACACGACGAGCTCGTCGCCGCCTTCGACCGTCTCGACTCGCTCGACGTGTGGGTCTCCTCCTGGGACGGCTCCCGCCGCGACCAGGCCCGGCTCAAGAACCTCACCAGCCAGCTCATCGGCCGCTTCGCCGCCGCCGCCACCGAGGCCACCCGCGAGGCGTACCAGCACCCCGACCTCGTCCGCTTCGGCGGCCACGTCGTCGTCCCCCGCGAGCAGCAGGCCGAGATCGCCGTGCTCAAGGGGATCGTCGCGACGTTCGTGATGTCGCGGAACACCCGCCAGCCCATCTACGCCCAGCAGCGCGAAGTCCTCACCCGCCTCGCCGACACCCTCCTCGACCGCGGCCCGGGAACCCTCGAGCCCGGCTTCGCCGAGGACTGGCACGCCGCCCCCGACGACGACGCCCGCCGCCGCGTCGTCGTCGACCAGGTCGCCAACCTCACCGACCAGAGCGCCCTCGCCTGGTTCGAGAGGCTGTGCTGATGCGCTGAGCCGGGCGGCGCCCGGCTCAGCTGTGCCGCCGGTCCCTGCCCGGCGTCACCGCGGTCGGCTTGTCGAGGTGGTGCGTTCCAGGGAGCGGGGTGCGTCCGCCTGAGGCGATCCGCTGTTACGCGGATCGTCCGTTCGGCGGTGCTCGATTGCACGCCGGTCCTCGCCCGGCGTGGCGCGGTCGGCTTCTCGGGGTGGTGCGGTTCGTGGAGCGGGGTGCGTCCGCCTAGGGCGATCCGCTGGCACGCGGATCGGCCGTTCGGCGGTGCCGGTGCACGCCGGTCACCGCCAGGCGTCACCGCGGTCGGCTTGTCGGGGTGGTGGGTTCCAGGGAGCCGGGTGCGTCGTCTGAGGCGATGTGCTGGTGTGCGGGTCGGCCGGTCGGCTCGGAGGGCGGGGAGGGCACCGCACCGCGAGGCGCGGAGGGGCGCGGGGCGGCGGGTACGGTGAGGGCGTGGGAGCGGAGCGGACACGGCAGCGGATCCTCGAGGCGGCGACGGAGGAGTTCGCGGCGCACGGGCTGGCGGGAGCGCGGGTCGACCGCATCGCGGCACGGTCGGGGATGAGCAAGCCGATGCTGTACTCGCACCGGCCGACGGCGCGCGAGGCCGTCGCCGCCGTCGTCCGAGTCAGTGCGGAGGGGTACTCCGCGCCCGGCACTCCTGCCGGCTGCTTCGTGCTGAGCGAGCCGCGGCTCGAGGCCCGTCGCCGCGAGATGGAGGCGCTCGTCGCTGCACGAGTCGAGCGCGGGATCGAGGAGGGCGACGTGCCGCCGGAGACGGACGCCGGATCCGTCGCCGCCTTCGTCGTCGCCGTGCTCAGCGGGATGTCGACGCAGGCCCGCGACGGAGCACCGGCGGACCGCATCGCGGTCATCGGCGAGCTCGCACTCGGCGCGCTGCCGGCGGCCACGGGCATGCGAGCCGCAGGGCGCACGCCGGGAGCTCCCGGATGAGGCCGCGTCGGCCCCGGCTCGGCCTCCTCGCCCTGGTCGTCGCGGGGCTGCTGCTGATCCAGCCCGCCGCGGCCTCGGCGGCACCGCTGCTCCCTCCCGCGAACGGCGTCCTCGACTACCAGCTGGGAGGCGCCTACGCTCCGGTGTCGAGCGTCACCATCGTCGACCGCGACCGCACGGACGCGCCCGCCGCCGGCCGCTACAGCATCTGCTACGTGAACGCCTTCCAGACCCAGCCCGGCGAGAGCGCCGCCTTCGCGAAGCGGCACCCCGAGCTCCTGGTGAGGCGAGCGGACGGGAAGCCCCTCGCCGATCCGGGCTGGCCGGACGAGTACCTCTTCGACGTCTCGACCTCCGCGAAGCGGACCGCTCTGCTCGCGATCGTCGGCGCCTGGATCGACGGCTGCGCCGAGGACGGCTTCGACGCCGTCGAGGCCGACAATCTGGACAGCTACACCCGCTCGGGCGGGAGGCTGACGAAGTCGCAGGCGCTGGCGTTCGCCACCCTCCTGACGGCGCGCGCTCACCGCTCCGGCCTGGCGATCGGCCAGAAGAACGGAGCCGATCTCGCCGCTGCCGGGAAGAGGACGGTCGGCTTCGACTTCGCCGTCGTCGAGGAGTGCCAGGTCTACGACGAGTGCGCGGCGTACACGGACGTCTACGGGCGCCAGGTCTACGAGATCGAGTACACCGACAACGGCCGGCCCGCCTACTCCGAGGCCTGCGCCGCGCAGGGCCGGAGCATCTCGGTCACCCTCCGCGACCGCGACGTCGTCCCCCGTGGCGCAGCGGGCTATGTGAACCGGCACTGCTGACGCCGCGCGGCCGCTACCGCAGGGCTCCCAGCACGACGGCCGCGGCGCGGGCGACCAGCGCGTCGTCGTAGTCCGCCTCGGGGTCGTTGCGCGCCGAGAGGATCGACAGCACGACCGCGTCCCGCCCGGGAGGCGTCACCACGGCGACGTCGTTGCGGATCCCGCCGGCGCCCCCGGACTTGTCCGCGACGCTCCAGCCGGCCGGAGCGCCCGCCCGGACGAGAGTGTCGCCGGTCGCGTTGCCGCTCATCCAGTCGAGCAGGAGTGCCCGGTCCTCCGCGGACAGCACGTCACCCGTGGCGACCGCGGCGAGGTCGGCTGTGAACGCGGCCGGGGTGGTGGTGTCCTCGGTGCTGCCGGGCTCGATCGTGTTCAGCGCGGGCTCCTCGTTCACCACCTCGGTGGTGGTGTCGCCGAGAGCCTCCAGTCCTCGGTCGAGGGCGGAGGGTCCGCCGAGGCGCCGGAGGACGAGATTCAGCGCTGTGTTGTCGCTCCGGCGGACGGCCGCCTCGGCGAGCTGCGACAGCGGCAGGCCGGTGGCGGTGCTCTCCTCCGTGACGGGGGAGTAGCCCGCCGCCTCGACGTCGGCCACGGTCCAGGTGACCACCTCGTCCCGCTCGGCGGCGGGGACGGTGCGCAGGAACTCCGCCGCGGCGAGGGCTTTGAGGCTCGAGGCGAAGCCGAAGCGCTCGTCGGCCCGGTGATGGACCCGGCGGCCCGAGCCGGTGTCGACGGCGCTGACGCCGATCCGGGCGTCGAACTCGTTCTCGAGCGCGGCCAGCTCGGCGGAGACGTCGATCGGAGGAGGGGTGGCGGAGGATGTCGCCGACGGCACCGAGGCGGACGACGGCGGCGCGACCGGGGTGTCCGCCGTGGTGGTGCACCCGGCGAGGGCCAGGAGGAGGGCGGAACCCGCGAGTGCGCGGAGGGTCCGCGACGACCCTCTCGAGCGGTTCACAGCGCGGAGTAGACGACGGAGAAGGCGACGGCGGCCGCCGCGGTGACGCCGAGCGCCGCGAGCGAGACGAGTGCGCGCGGCCTCCTCCGCACGACGGCCAGGACGAGGAAGCCCGCGCCCAGGACGATCTGGAGCCACCAGTACACCGGACTCGTGGTGTCGGCGACCGCGCCCAGCGCCCAGACGCCCTCGCCGATCAGCACGCCCGAGAGCGGCGCGACAGCCAGGACGCGCCATGTCCTCGAGCCGTGGAGGGTGAGTGCGGCGGCGGCGCCCAGGATCGGCCCGGCGGGGACGGCGAGCAGCCAGAAGACGTCCGTGAAGGGAGGCGAGTAGCCGAAGCCGCGCGCTGCGGTCACCAGGTCGTAGCCCTCGAGCAGCGCCCAGAAGCTCAGCAGGCCGAGCGCCGCCCCCGCTGCCGGTCGGACGCCGCCGAGGCGCACGAGCGCGAACACGAGCATGGACCAGCCCCCGGAGGAGTTGGCGAACGAGCTCACCGACGGCGGGAGGGAGCCCTGGAGCAGGCTGGTGAGCCCGCCCAGGACGAGACCGCCGAGCAGGGCGACGAGCAGAGCACGCAGGAGAGGCGGGCGGGAGGCGGCAGGGGGCATGGGTCGATTCTCGGAGACGGCGGGCGGGTGCGGATCAGGGATGACCCTGATCTCGGGGTGCGGGGCCGATCACAGGTCTCCGGGGTGATCCGCGCCGCCCTGGTGCAGTTCTCCCCACCCCGGCTCGGCGGCCCCGGCGGCCGATACGATGGACCCCATGCCTCGGATCCGACAGTCAGATGTCGAGGAGGTCAAGGCGCGGGTGAACATCGGCGACGTGATCGGCGAGTACGTCACGCTGAAGTCGGCCGGCATCGGCTCGCTGAAGGGCCTCTGCCCCTTCCACGACGAGCGCAGCCCCAGCTTCCACGTCCGCCCGCAGGCCGGCTTCTACCACTGCTTCGGCTGCCAGGAGTCGGGCGACGTCTACAGCTTCGTCATGAAGATGGACCACAGCTCGTTCAGCGAGACCGTCGAGCGCCTCGCCGGGCGCATCGGCTTCCCGCTGCAGTACGAGGACGGCGACGGCCGCGCGCCCGAGACCGGCGGGCGAGCGCGCCTCCTCGCCGCGAACGACGCCGCGGAGGAGTACTTCCGCGAGCAGCTCGCGACCCCGGGCGCCGACGTCGGCCGGCGCTTCCTCGGCGAGCGGGGCTTCGACCGCGCCGCCGCCGACCGCTTCGGCGTCGGCTTCGCACCCGACGGCTGGGACGGTCTCACCACCGCGCTCAAGCGCCGCGGCTTCTCGGAGGAGGAGCTGACCACGGCCGGCCTGGTCAGCAGCAACAACCGCGGCGGCGTCTACGACCGCTTCCGCGGCCGCCTCGTCTGGCCGATCCGCGACGTGACCGGCCAGACCGTCGGCTTCGGCGCCCGCCGCCTCCTCGAGGAGGACAAGGGTCCCAAGTACCTCAACACCCCCGAGACGCCCGTGTACCACAAGTCCCAGGTGCTCTACGGGCTCGACCTCGCCAAGCGGGACATCTCTCGCGGGCACCGGGTGGTCGTCGTCGAGGGCTACACGGACGTCATGGCCTGCCACCTCGCCGGCGTCACCACCGCGGTCGCCACCTGCGGCACCTCCTTCGGCGTCGACCACATCAAGGTGCTGCGCCGGGTGCTGGGCGACGACAGCGGCGTCGGCGAGGTCGTCTTCACCTTCGACCCCGACGCGGCGGGCCAGAAGGCGGCGATGCGCGCGTTCCAGGAGGAGCACCGCTTCGCCGCGCAGACCTTCGTCGCCGTCGCGCCCGAGGGCCTGGACCCCTGCGACCTCCGCCTGAACCGCGGAGACGACGCCGTCCGCCGCCTCATCGACGACAAGAAGCCGATGTTCGAGTTCGTTATCCGGCAGCTGCTGGACCGCTACGACCTCGAGACGGTCGAGGGCCGGATCGCGGCCCTGCGCGCGGCCGCCCCGGTCGTCGCCGAGATCCGCGACCCGGCGCTGCGGCCCGGCTACTCCCGCGAGCTCGCCCGGATGCTCGGCCTGGACATGGCCGAGGTCAACTCCGCCGTGCGCTCCGCCGGATCCCGGCCCCGCTCCTCCGGACCCGAGGGCCGCGACCAGCAGGGCGGCCGGGGCGGCGGCGGATCACCCGCGGCCGAGGCGCCCCTCGGCGCGCGCATCGCCGACCTGCCCGTCGACGTCGTCACGCGCATCGAGCGCGAGGCGCTGATGGCGATGCTCCAGCTTCCGCAGGCGATGGGTCCGGAGCTCCTGGCCCGGGCGGCGCACGCGGCGGTCACCAACGAGACCCTCCGCGTGGTCCGCGACGCCGTGGTCGCGAACCTCGAGCGGGCGGAGGACCGCGACTGGGTCGAGCACGTCGCCGGCGACGTCCCCGGTCCCTTCGCCTCGCTGGTGCGCCAGCTCGCGGTGGCGCCGATCCCGGCCGCCGATGAGGAGGGGCTCGCCCGCTACTCCCGCGACGTGGCGATCTCGCTCATCGAGCGCGATCTGCTCCGCGAGATCGCCGAGCTGCGCGGGGCGCTCCAGCGCGCGTCCGCCGATCCGGTGATGGCGCGCGCGGTGCAGGTGCGCCTGGTCGAGCTCGAGCGCGAGAAGCGGGCGCTGCGCACGGAGTGAGCGTGTTGCGGTCGTGTGAAGAAATCGGCCGCACGCCCGTGCCGGTTCGGAGAGCGCTTCCAACTGTGTTACCTATGAGGAACAGCAATGCGGGCGTCCAGTGTCGTGACGCCACAGCCCACAGGAGATCTGTGTGCCGAGAGTCCGCGCGCCCGGAGCGCGCCCGCATCCCATCCTTGACAGGAAGAGGCAGACGGAGATGAATTCCGCATCCACTCGCGGCACCCGTGCACTGGCCGCCGCCGCAGGCTTCGCCGCGGTCGCGCTCGTGCTGACGGGCTGCGCCGCCGGCGGGAACGACTCGTCCGGCGGCAGCGCCGGAGGGGCCCTGACCATCGGCACCACCGACAAGATCACGACGCTCGACCCCGCGGGCTCCTACGACAACGGCTCGTTCGCCGTGATGAACCAGGTGTTCCCGTTCCTGATGAACACCCCCTACGGCAGCCCGGACGTCGAGCCCGACATCGCCGAGTCGGCGGAGTTCACCGCTCCCACGGAGTACACCGTGAAGTTGAAGGAGGGACTGAAGTGGGCCAACGGCCACGACCTCACCTCCTCCGACGTGAAGTTCTCCTTCGACCGCCAGGTCGGCATCGCGGCTGAGAACGGCCCGTCCTCGCTCCTGGCGAACCTCGACAGCGTCGCGGCTCCGGACGACACGACCGTGGTCTTCACGCTGAAGTCCGAGAACGACCAGACCTTCCCCCAGATCCTCTCGAGCCCCGCCGGCCCGATCGTGGACGAGGAGGTCTTCTCGGCCGACGAGCTGACCGCGGACGCCGACATCGTCTCGGGCGACGCCTTCGCCGGCCAGTACACGATCGCGAACTACGACGTGAACAACCTCATCCAGTACAAGGCGTACCCGGACTACCAGGGCGTTCTCGGCGAGGCGAAGACGGACACCGTCAACGTCAAGTACTACGCGGACTCGTCCAACCTCAAGCTGGACATCCAGGAGGGGAACATCGACGTCGCGTTCCGCAGCCTCTCGGCGACGGACATCGACGACCTCCGCGGCAACGACACGGTCAAGGTCGTGGACGGCCCCGGCGGCGAGATCCGCTACATCGTCTTCAACTTCGACACCCAGCCCTTCGGCGCGACGACCGGTGAGGCCGACAGCGCCAAGGCCCTCGCCGTGCGCCAGGCCGTCGCCGACCTGATCGACCGCGACGAGATCGCCGACCAGGTCTACAAGGGCACCTACACCCCCCTCTACTCCTACGTTCCCGCCGGCCTGACCGGCGCGGTCGAGCCGCTCAAGTCGCTCTACGGCGACGGCAACGGCGCGCCCGACGCCGACAAGGCGAAGGCGACCCTCGAGGCCGCCGGCGTCACCGCTCCGGTCACCCTGAACCTGCAGTACTCGAACGACCACTACGGTCCGTCCTCGGGCGACGAGTACGCGCTGATCAAGGACCAGCTGGAGTCGACCGGCCTCTTCACCGTGAACCTGCAGACCACGGAGTGGGTGCAGTACTCGAAGGACCGCTCGAGCGACGTCTACCCGGCGTACCAGCTCGGCTGGTTCCCCGACTACTCCGACGCCGACAACTACCTCTCGCCGTTCTTCATCAAGGAGAACTTCCTCGCCAACCACTTCGACGACGCCGAGGTGCAGAGCCTGATCGCGCAGCAGGTCTCGACCACCGACGCCGACGCGCGCACCGCGCTGATCGAGCAGATCCAGGAGAAGGTCGCGGCGCAGCTCTCGACCGTCCCCTACCTGCAGGGCTCGCAGGTCGCGGTCGTCGGCAGCACCGTGAGCGGAGCCGAGGACACCCTCGACGCCTCGTTCAAGTTCCGCTACGCGGCACTCAGCAAGGGCTGATCCACCCCCCTCGCGGCCGGCGCCTCCCCGACAGGAGGCGCCGGCCGTTCTCCACGAAAGGCATCACGTGACGACAGCCACGACGGCTGCGGCGACGGCGCCCACCCGGCGACCGCGCGGCTCCGGGGGCGGACTCGGGCGCTACCTGCTCGTCCGCTTCCTGCTCATCATCCCCACCGTCTTCATCCTCGTGACGCTGGTGTTCCTCCTCATGCGCTCCACGGGCGACCCGATCACGGCGGCCCTCGGCGGCCGCCTGACCGCCGACCAGCTCGCCGAGCGCGTAGCCGCCGCCGGCTACGACCGGCCGCTGATCGTGCAGTACCTCGAGTACCTCGGCAAGCTGCTGACCGGCGACTTCGGCACCACCCTGAGCGACAACCGCCCCGTCACCGAGGTGCTCCTCACCTACGGCGCTGCGACGGTCGAGCTCGCCTTCTACGCCCTGATCGTGGCGTTCCTGGTCGGCATCCCGCTCGGGATGCTCGCCGCCTACCACCGCGACCGCACCCCCGACGCGGTGCTGCGCATCTTCGCGATCCTCTGCTACGCGACTCCGGTGTTCTTCGCGGGCCTGCTGCTGAAGCTGGTGTTCTCCGTCTGGCTGAAGTGGTTCCCCGTCGCCGGGCGCGCCTCGACGAGCACCGAGCTCTCGCTCCAGTTCCTCGAGAACAAGACCGGCATCTACCTGATCGACGCGATCCAGACCGGCGACCCGGCCGCGATCTCGGACGTGCTCTCGCACGCGGTGCTCCCCGCCGTCGCATTGGGACTGCTCACCGCGGGCATCTTCCTGCGCCTGGTGCGCACCAACGTGATCGGCACGCTCGGCACCGATTACGTGGATGCGGCGCGCTCGCGCGGCGTCAGCGAGTTCCGGCTCGTCCGCACCCACGCCTACCGGCCCGCGCTCATCCCGATCATCACCGTGATCGGCCTGCAGATCGCCCTGCTGCTCGGCGGCGCCGTCCTCACCGAGACCACCTTCGAGTGGAAGGGCCTCGGCTTCCAGCTCGCCGAGTACCTCCAGGCCCGCGACTTCGTGGCCGTGCAGGGCATCGTCGCCCTGCTCGCCGTCATCGTGGCGCTGACCAACTTCATCGTCGACGTCATCGCGGCGCTCATCGACCCGCGAGTGAGGTACTGAGCATGAGCACCACCTCCCCGGCGCGTCCGCGCCGTCGTCTCGTCGACCGTCTGCCGGTCGTCCACCAGCTCCGGCAGAGCGTCGGCCTCCAGCGGGGGATGCTCGTCACCGGCCTGATCATCACCGGCGCGTTCCTGCTGGTGGCCCTGTTCGCGCCCCTCATCGCGCCCTACGGATACTCGCAGCTGCGCTCGGGCGGCGAGTCGTTCGGCGCGCAGGAGCCGCCGAGCGCGGAGCATCTGCTCGGCACCACCGTGGGCGGCTACGACGTCCTCTCGCGAGTGATCTGGGGAGCGCAGACCGCGTTCCTCGTGATCGTCGTCGCCGTGGTCCTGTCGATCTTCCTCGGCGTCTTCCTCGGCCTCGTCTCCGGCTACCTCGGCGGCTGGCTCGACCGCGTGCTCGTCGTGATCTGCGACGCAATCTACGCGTTCCCGACCCTGCTGCTGGCGATCGTGATGTCGATCGTCATCTCCGGCGGGCAGTCGAACCTCTGGGCCGGCATCTTCGCCGCGGCGGTCTCGATCACCGTGGTCTACATTCCGCAGTACTTCCGCGTGATCCGGGCCGAGACCGTGCGGATCAAGGGCGACGCCTTCGTCGAGTCGGCGAAGGTCATCGGAGCGTCGACGCCGCGGATCATGTTCCGCCACGTCCTGCGGAACGCGACGCGCACGCTGCCGCTGATCTTCACGCTGAACTCCTCCGAGGCGATCCTGACCCTCGCGGGCCTGGGCTTCCTCGGCTTCGGCATCGAGCCGACGTCGGCCGCGGAGTGGGGCTACGACCTCAACAAGGCGCTGTCGGACGTCACGAGCGGCATCTGGTGGACCTCGGTCTTCCCGGGCCTGGCGATCGTGCTCGTGGTGCTGGGCATCACCCTCGTGGGCGAGAGCCTGAACGACCTCGCCGACCCGCGCCTGCGCGGTCGGCGCGCGGTGGCCGCCGGTGCCGGCGACGTCGCCGCGACGTCCGTCGTGCCGGGCGGCGTCCTCGCCGCCGACGGCCTGGAGACGCCGGGGCACGACCCCGTCGCCGGAGTGGAGGAGACGCGATGAGCGACCAGCGCATCGTCCGGGACGCCTCAGCGCGTCCGATCGTGGACATCACCGACCTCGAGGTCGCCTTCGCGAGCGACCGCGGCGCCGTCCGCGCCGTCGCCGGGGTGAGCCTGCGCGTCGAGCGCGGCGAGGTCCTGGCGATCGTCGGCGAGTCCGGCAGCGGCAAGACCGTGACCGCGAAGACCATCCTCGGCCTCCTGCCCGAGACGGCCACCGCCTCCGGAGTGGTCCTGCTCTCGAAGAAGGACGGCAGCGCGGCGACCGACGTCGTCTCCGTGCCGAAGGCCCGCCTCCGGGAGCTGCGCGGCACCGACGTCGCCATGGTCTTCCAGGAGCCGGGCACCGCCCTCAACCCGGTCTTCACGGTGGGCTGGCAGATCGCGGAGGGACTGCGCGCCCACGGCTCCGTCTCGAAGAAGGAGGCGCGCAAGCGCGCGATCGACGTCCTCCGCACCGTCGGCATCCCGGAGCCGGAGAAGCGGGTCGACTACTACCCGCACCAGTTCTCGGGCGGCCAGAAGCAGCGCGTCGTCATCGCGATGGCCCTGGTCCTGGATCCCGGCCTGATCGTCGCGGACGAGCCGACCACCGCGCTCGACGTGACCGTGCAGGCCGAGATCCTCGACCTGCTCCGCCGGTGCCGCGACGAGTTCGGCACCTCGATCGTGCTGATCACCCACAACATGGGCGTCGTCGCCGATCTGGCCGACCGCGTCGCCGTGATGTACCAGGGCGAGCTGGTCGAGGAGGCGACGGTCTCCGAGCTGTTCTCGGCGCCGAAGGCCGAGTACACGAGGAAGCTCCTCGCCGCCGTCCCGCACGTGGGCCAGGGCGTCGAGCGCGCCCGCGTCCGCGCCGTCGAGCGCGCCGAGGCCCCCGAGGCCGAGACGCTCGTCGCCGCCGAGGGCCTGCGGATCCAGTACCCCGGCCGGCTCGGCCGTCCCGGCTTCGTCGCGGTCGACGGCGTCTCGCTGCGCATCCGCGCGGGCGAGGTGCTCGGCCTCGTCGGCGAGAGCGGCTCGGGCAAGACCACCATCGGGCGTGCCATCGCGGGCCTGACGCCGGTGACCGGCGGGTCGCTGAAGGTCCTCGGCAAGGAGATGCGCGGCATCCGCGAGCGCGCCTTCCGGCCGGTCCGCGGCGACATCGGCTTCGTGTTCCAGGACCCGGCGTCGAGCTTCAACCCGCTGCTCACCATCGCGGAGTGCGTGGCCGAGCCGCTGATCGTGCACGGACGGGCCGGCGACGCCGCCGGGGCGCGCTCGCGCGTCGACGAGCTCCTGGAGGCGGTGCAGCTGCCCCGCTCCTACGGCGACCGCTACCCGCACGAGCTCTCCGGCGGCCAGCGCCAGCGCGCCAGCCTCGCCCGGGCCCTGGCCCTCGAGCCGAAGCTGCTGATCGCCGACGAGCCCACCTCGGCGCTCGACGTGTCGGTGCAGGCCCGCGTGCTCGAGCTGTTCGCCGAGCTGCAGCGCGAGTTCGGCTTCGCCTCCCTGTTCATCAGCCACGACCTCGCCGTGGTCGACCTGCTCGCCGACCGCATCGCGGTGCTCTACCGCGGCGAGCTGGTCGAGGAGGGGACGGGGGCCGAGGTGCTCGCCGCGCCGAAGCACCCCTACACGCAGCGCCTGCTCGCCTCTCTGCCCGTGCCCGACCCGGTCGAGCAGGCCTCGAGGCGCGAGCTCCTGCGCAGCATCGTCGAGGCGGAGCGCCGGGCGTGAGCCGGACCGCCGAGGATCAGGCCCCCATCGTCGTCGACGACCTCAGCGTCGAGTACCCGCCGCGCGGCATCAGCCGCCGGTGGACGGCGCTGCGGGGAGTGAGCCTCCGCGTGGAGCCGGGGGAGGTGCTCGGGATCCTCGGCGGCAGCGGCTCGGGCAAGTCCACGCTCGCGCGCGTGCTCGGCGGCGACGGCCTGGGGCACGACGGAGGCCGCACGCGCCCGGTGATCATCGGAGGGGACGCGACGGTCGCGGGGCACCGCCTCCGCTCGCTCCCCGCCCGCGAGCTCAAGCGCTTCACCGTCGACGTCGCGCATCTCGCGCAGGACGCCGGAGCGGCCCTCCGCCCCGAGCTGACCGTCTCGGAGCTGATCGCCGAGCCGATCTTCCTCCGCGACCGCCACTACGACCCGAAGGCCGCGGCGGTGCGGGTGGCGACGCTGCTCGACTCCGTGCACCTGCCGCTGTTCCTGCTCGACCGCTACCCCTACGAGCTCTCCAGCGGCCAGCGCCAGCGCGTGGCCGTGGCCCGCTCGCTCGTGCTCGGGCCGAAGGTGCTGATCGCCGACGAGCCGACCTCGGGCATCGACGCGACGGTGCGCGAGTCGATCGTCGACCTCCTCGCCGACCTGCGGCGCCGGGAGGGATTCGCGGCCGTCGTGGTCAGCCACGACATCGACGTGCTGAGCCGGGCGACCGACCGGATCGCCGTGCTCGTCGGCGGCGAGGTCGTCGCGTACGGGCCGCTGCTGGACGTGCTGATCGAGGCCCGGCACCCCTACGTGCGCGAGCTCGGAGCGGCCTTCGCCGAGTACGAGCGCTTCGACGCCTCCCGAGCGCAGCGCGTCGAGGCGGCCGACCAGTGACCGTCCCGCGCGTCGCGGTGCTCCCGCGGCCGAAGCCGGTGTTCGCCGAGGCGGTCGAGTCGGGCGGGGGAGTGGTCGTCGGACTCGACGGGAGTCCGGACGCGCTGCTCTGGCTGTCCTACGGCCGCACGGACGAGCTGGCCGCTGTGCTGGAGGAGCACCCGTCGATCCGCTGGGTGCAGCTGCCCTGGGCCGGCGTCGACGTCTTCGCGCCCGTGCTCGCCGCGTCTCGCGCGGACGTGGTCTGGACCAGCGCCAAGGGCGCCTACGCGGAGCCGGTGGCGGAGCACGCGCTCGCGCTGGTGCTCGCCCTCCTGCGCTCGCTGCCGGAGCGGGCGCGCGCCGCGTCGTGGGGGCCGAAGAAGGCGGTCACGCTGCACCGCGCCTCCGTGGTGATCGTCGGAGCAGGAGGGATCGCTCGCGAGCTCCTGCGGCTGCTCGCCGTCTTCGACTGCCGGGTGACGATCGTCCGCCGCGGAGACGAGCCGGTGGAGGGCGCGGCCCGCACCCTGCCGGCGTCGCGGCTCGCCGAGGCCGCGGCGGACGCCGACGTGCTGGTCCTTGCCGCCGCCGCCACCGCGGGCACGGAGCGGATGGTCGACGCGGGTCTGCTCGCGCGGCTCCCCGCCCACGCCGTGCTCGTCAACGTCGCCCGGGGGAGCCTCGTCGACACGGACGCGCTCGTCGCGGCCCTCGCCGAAGGCCGTCTCGCGGGCGCCGCGCTCGACGTGACGGACCCCGAGCCGCTGCCGGACGGGCATCCGCTCTGGAGCGAGCCCCGGTGCCTGATCACGCCCCACAGCGCGGACACCCCCGAGATCACCGCGCCGCTCCTGGCCGAGCGCGTGCGCGCCAACGTGGCCGCCTGTGCCGCCGGCGGGCCGTTCGTCGGCCGCGTCGACCCGGGCTCCGGCTACTGAGTGCGCGCCCGATTTTGCGTTCGCGGAGAGTTTGCTAAAGTAGTACCGCGCTGATCGCCTCCGGGCGGTCGGATGATCCTCGATAGCTCAATTGGCAGAGCAATCGGCTGTTAACCGGTAGGTTCTTGGTTCGAGTCCAAGTCGGGGAGCGAAGGGTCCGGGACTCCACTCTCGGGCCCTTTTTTCGTGCCCGCGAGCGGTCGCCCTCGAGGGCCCACCCGCTCGGACCGACGATCGGAGGGGCGATGCGCGAGGACGTGCTCGCTCTCCTGCGCCGCCGCCCCGACGTCGAGGCGGCGGATCTCGTCGCCGTCGACGCCAGTGACCGTCTGCTGCTCGACCTCGCCGCCGATCGCGGCCGCCTCGCCGTGATCGGGGACGCCTACGGGGCACTGAGCCTCGGCCTCGCCGCCGACGGCCGTGCCGTGCGCGTCGTGCAGGACTCGATCACCGCCGAGCGCGCTCTCGCGCAGAACCTCGAGACGGTGCGGGGGTCGGGCGTCGATCTCGCGCCGATCGAGATCGTCGACTCCGTCGCGGAGGCCGTCCGCGACGCCGACGCGGTGCTCCTGCGCCTGCCGCGCTCGCTCGACGCGCTGGCCGCCGTCGCGGCCGGGACCGCACTCGCGAACCCGGCGGCGACCCTGATCGGCGCCGGCCGCATCAAGCACATGACCCGCACGATGAACGACGTGCTCGCCGTGCGCTACGAGCGGATCGACGTCTCCCTCGCCCGGCAGAAGTCGCGCGCCCTGCTCGCGAGCGGCGCGCTCCCCGACCAGCCGCCCGCGCCAGGGCCCGAGCGGCGCCGTCTGGACGAGCTCGACCTCGAGGTCGTCGCACTGCCGGGAGCCTTCGCAGGTGCACGACTGGACCTCGGCACCCGCGCCCTCCTCGCCGCCCTCGATCTCGACTCCCTCCCCGCGGGCACCGCACTCGACCTCGGCTGCGGAACCGGCGTGCTCGCCGCCGTGGTGGCCCGGGCCCGCCCCGACCTCGCCGTGACCGCGACGGACACCTCGCGTGCCGCGGTCGAGTCCGCCCGGGCGACCGCGGCGGCCAATGGGCTGGCCGTCCGCGTCCTCCGCGACGACAACGCCTCGACTCTGGAGGCGTCCTCCGTCGACGTCGTGCTCTGCAATCCGCCGTTCCACTCCGACGGAGCCGTCACCGACCTCGTCGCCCGGCGCATGCTGCGCGCGGCCGGCCGCGTGCTGCGCCCCGGAGGCGTGCTGTGGACGGTCTTCAACTCCCACCTCGCGCATCCGGCCGAGCTGCGCCGCGCGGTCGGGCCGACCACGGTGGTGGCGCGCGACCGCCGCTTCATCGTCACCCGCTCCGTGCGCTCCGACGGCTGAGTACGGCTCCGCAACCCCCTCCGCGGCCTCAGGTCCGCTGTCCGCGGCGCGGGTACGATCTCTCTCCGGCGCTCCTGTGCCGAACCCGTCCCGTCCCCCCGGAGGCCGTCGTGCTCGAAGTCGTCCTCGTCCTCGCCCTGATCGCCCTGGTCGCGGTCGTCGTGCTGTGGCGCCGCGCCGTCGGCGCCGAGCGCCGTGCCGCCGAGAGCCGTGCGGAGGAGGCGGCGCGCGTCGTCCGCCTCGAGCTGGCGGTCGGCGAGCAGGAGGCGAGGCTCCGCATCGTCGGCGAGCTCGAGCAGCTCGCGGTCCGCAGCGCCGCGCACGTCGTCGAGGAGGCCGAGAGCGTCCGTCTCACGATCGACCGCGACCCCGCCGCAGCCGCGCGGTCGGCGCAGCGTGCCGTGCGGGCGGCCGAGGCCTCGCTGGCGCAGCTGCGCCGCATCGCGACCGTCGCCTCCGTCGATCCGGGGGAGCTGCCGCGCACCGGCGGCTCCGTCCCCCTGATCGAGGGCGCCCGCGAGCGAGGCCTGAGCGTCCGCGAGGAGTCGTTCGGCGAGCCGTTCCCGCTGCAGGACGGCGCCGAGGTGGCCGTGCTCCGGGTGCTCGAGTACGCCTTCGACTCGGCGCTGGAGACCGGCGGCGCGGGGACCGAGGTCCGCATCAGCTCCCGATGGACGACCACGGGCCTCCGGGTGGAGGTCGACGACGACCGCGAGCAGCACGGCGCGGCGGAGCAGGACGCCAGCGCTCTCGAGGCGGACCTGCGCTCGCTCACCGAGCGCATCGACAGCCCCGAGCTCGCCGAGCTGCGCGAGCGGGCCGCCCTCTTCGGCGGCGACGTGACCGAGAAGCGGACGCCCGGCGTCGGCCGGAGCGTCACCGCCTCGTTCCCCGCGATCCGCCACCACAACGGCGTGCACGGGGTCGACCTGGCCTGAGTCAGTCCTCGAGGTGCTCCACGCCGGGCAGCCACGAGACGCCGGGGCCGCCCCAGCCGCGCTTGCGGGTGATCTTCGCGACCGGCTTGTGGTAGTCGTGCTCGAGGCGGTCGATGTAGAGCACGCCGTCGAGGTGGTCGAACTCGTGCTGGAACACGCGGGCGAACCAACCGTCCGCGACGATCTCGAACGGCTCCTGCTCGAGGTCGACCGCGCGGAGGATCGCGCGCTCGGAGCGGCGGAGCGGGAAGCGCTCGCCGGGGAAGGAGAGGCACCCCTCCGACTCCGTGTCCTCGTCCGCCTCGCCGAGCGGGGTCGGCGTGACGAACAGCTCGGGGTTGATCGCGACGCCGCGGCGGGGGGTGCCGTCGTCGTCGGCGTAGTCGTAGACGAACAGGCGCAGCGGGACGCCGACCTGCGGGCCGGCGAGGCCGACTCCGGGGGCGGTGTCCATCGTCTCGAACATGTCGGCGACGAGGGTGCGCAGCGCATCGTCGAACTCGGTGACGGGGGCGGCGGGGGAGTGCAGGACGGGGTCGCCGGCGATGCGGATGGGGAGGACGGCCATGGTGGACAGGGTACCGCGGGGCCGCCGACCGGGTCCGCGAGGATCATCCGCTGGGCTCAGCCCCTCACCCGTGCGTCGGAGGACTCCCGGAGGCGTTCTGGGTAGGGTCGACCCATGCCCGCCGATCTCGCCGAACTCCTCAACGACCCGGCGAAGTTCATCGGCATCCCGATCGCTCTCGTGGGCGCGGTGTTCCTCTCCCTCGGCGCGCAGTTCCAGCACCGGGGAGTGGCGAAGGTGGAGCGGTTCTCGAAGCGCTCCGGCTCCTCCGGGCTCAGCGGCGGCCAGCTGGTCGCGCTGCTCTCGCGCCCCTCGTGGGTGATCGGCACCCTGCTCCTGGGTCTCGCGATCGTCTTCCAGCTGACGAGCCTCGGCTTCTCCCCGCTCATCGTGGTGCAGCCGCTCGGAGCGGTGGCGCTCGTGATCACCGCGGTCGTCAACGCGCGGGTCAGCCGGGTGCGCCTGAACGCGGCATCGATCCGGGCGATCGTGCTCTGCGTCGGAGGCGTCGGCACGTTCGTCCTCGTAGCGGCGTTCAACGCGGTCGACAAGTCCATCCAGACGCCCGAGCTCATCACGATCCTCGTGATCCTCGCCGTGGTGCTCACGGTCTTCGTCGTCGCCTTCCGCGTCTTCCGCCGCGGAGCGAAGGCGATCTTCTACATCGTGGGCGCCGGAGTGGTCTACGGCTTCGTCGCGACTCTCGCGAAGGTCGTGCTCAACCGCATCAAGTACGGCGAGTTCGACCCGCTGACGGTGGTCTGCATCGTGGCGCTCCTGGCCGCGACCGCGCTCGGCGGGTACTTCGTTCAGAACGCCTACTCCTCCGGCCCGCCGGACCTCGTCGTGGCGGGCCTCACCGTCATCGACCCGCTGGTCGCCGTCGCGATCGGCATCGTCGTGCTCGGAGAGGCGCAGTACGCGGCCCCGTGGGCGATCCCGCTCTTCATCGCGGCCGGTGCCGTCGCCATCTACGGCGTCTTCCTCCTCGCCAAGCACCACCCGCAGGCGCGCTGACGGCGCGGGATCCCGAGTGGTGAGGACTCCTCTGCCTACAATGGCTCCGCGCCGAGAGCCACGAAACCGACCGACCTCCGCCGATCGCTCCCTTCTCTCCCCGAGCGGCACGACACCGATAGGACCTCCCGTGTCAGATCCCCGCGACGCGTCCCGACCGGGATCGCCCGACTCCCGACCGCTGACGGTCGTGATCGGCTGCGACACCTTCGCTCCCGACGTGAACGGAGCCGCGAAGTTCGCCGAGCGCCTCGCCGCCGGTCTCGCGCAGCGCGGCCACGAGGTCCACGTCGTCGCCCCCTCTGCCGACGGCTGGAGCGGCACCCGGGTCGAGACGCACGAGGGCCAACGGATCATCGTGCACCGGCTCTACAGCTGGCGCTGGTACCCGCACGACTGGCTGCGCTTCGCGATGCCGTGGCGCATCCGGCAGAACAGCGCGCGCATCCTCGACGAGGTGAAGCCCGACGTCGTGCACTTCCAGTCGCACATCATCGTCGGCCGCGGCCTCGGGATCGAGGCGGCCAAGCGCGGCATCCGCATCGTCGGCACGAACCACTTCATGCCCGAGAACATGCTCGAGTTCACCCTCCTGCCGAAGGCCGTGCAGGCCAAGGCCGTGGCAATGGCGTGGCGGGCCGCGCGCCGCACCTTCGGCCGGGCGGAGGCGGTCACCACGCCGACCCGCAAGGCCGCGCAGTTCCTCGAGAAGTACACGGGCCTCCGGGGCGTCCACGCCATCTCCTGCGGCATCGACGCCGACAACTACACGCCCGACTTCTCGGCCCGCGCCGGCGACTCGATCCTCTTCGTCGGCCGCGTGACCGGCGAGAAGCACATCGACGTCCTGCTCCGCGCCGTCGCCCTGCTCGATCCGGCGCTCGACGCGAAGCTCGAGATCGTCGGCGGCGGCGACCAGATGCGCAACCTCCAGCAGCTCGCCGCGACCCTCGGCATCGCCGACCGCGTCCGCTTCACCGGCTACGTCTCGGACGCCGAGCTCAAGGAGGCGTACACCCGCGCCACCGTGTTCGCCATGCCGTCCATCGCCGAGCTGCAGAGCATCGCGACGATGGAGGCGATGGCCTCGGCCCTCCCCGTCGTCGCCGCCGACGCGATGGCCCTCCCGCACCTCGTCCACGACGGCGAGAACGGCTACCTCTTCGCGCCGGGCAGCGCCGAGGCCCTCGCCGACCGCCTCACCGCCGTGCTCACGGCCGACCAGGAGGACCTCGAGGCGATGAAGCGCGCCTCCCTCCAAATCGTCGCCGCGCACGACATCAACCGCACGATCAGCACCTTCGAGAGCCTGTATCGTGGGGAGCCGGTGGCCGATCCGGCCTCCGACGCAGCGTCCGCACCCGCCGCCACCTGACGGCCGCTCGGACGGCCGCCGCGGGGCGTTAGCTCAGCCGGTCAGAGCAGCGGACTCATAATCCGTCGGTCACGGGTTCAAGTCCCGTACGCCCTACTCCGCTCCACCCGCGGTGGTTCCTCCTCTCCAGCGCCGGGTCGGGCCTCCACCTGATGCCGGTCTCGTCGGAGCGGACGGTCCGGCCCCGTCAGGCCGACGGGCCGTGCCTCAGGACGGCGCCGACGCGGTCCTCGCCGGCACGCCGACCGCGGACGAGTCGGATGCGACGCCGCGGACAACGACGGCGCCGGCTCCGACCCGCACACGGTCGCCGACGGTCACGTCCCCGACGATCGTCGCGCGGGCGCCGATGTAGACGTCGTCGCCGATGACGGGCGTCCGACCCTTCGACTCGCCGATGGTGACGCCGTGGTAGATGAACGCGTTCCTCCCGATGACCGTGCGCGGGTGCAGGATCACGCCGCGGCCCCAGTGGGGGAGCCGCAGGCCGGGCCCGACCTGAGCGGCCGGCGGCAGCTCGGCTCCGACGATCATGCGGGTCCAGACGAGATCGACCAGGCGGTAGACGAGGTGGAGGGGGAGCCGGGTCCTCCGAGAGCTCGAGTACTGCCCGAGTCGGAGGACGAGGACGGTGAGCCGGTCGGAGGCGTGGCCCTTGGCGGCCAGGTCCGCGCGGACGACGGCGCGGAGGTCAGCGAGATCCATGCTCCCAGTCCGAGTGGGCGCCTCGCGGGTGGGTCCGGGCCGTCGGAGATCGTCCGGGGCGTGGCGAGCATCCGCGAGCGGACGACACGGTGGCGCGATGCGCTAGCACGTCCCGACGCGCCGCGCCCGTACTGGCCGCTCCCCGCTCGACGTGATTGCCTGATCCTGTGCCTGATCTTCCGATGTTCCCGCTCGGCTCCGTGCTCCTGCCGCACATGCCGCTCCCGCTCCGGCTGTTCGAGCCGCGGTACCTGCGGATGCTCGGCGACGTCCTCGAGGACGAGACCCTCGCGTTCGGCGTCGTGCTCATCGAGCGCGGCCAGGAGGTGGGCGGCGGCGACCAGCGGTTCGCGGTCGGCGCCCGCGCGCGCATCCTGAACATCGACGGGGCGGAGTCGTTCGTCACGCTCGACTCCGTGGGCGAGGAGCGCTTCGAGGTCGTCCGCTGGTACGAGGACGACCCGTACCCGCGCGCCGAGGTCCGCCTGCTGCCCGATCTGGAGTGGGACGAGAAGCACGCCCCCGCGCTGGCTGCGGCGGAGTCGGCGGTCCGCACGGCACTGGCGGTCGCGAGCGAGTTCGTCGAGCAGCGCTACGGCGCGGTCGTCGAGCTCGCCGAGGATCCGGCCGCGCACGCTTGGCAGCTCGCCGGCGTCGCACCGGTCACCGAGCTCGACCGCCTCGCGTTCCTCCGCAGCTCCACCATGGAGGAGCTGCTGGAGTCGGTCCGGGAGCGCTCCGCCGAGGCGACCGAGTCGTTCCGCGCCGGCTGGGCCTGAGCCCCGTCCCGGCGTCCCACGACGAGCCCGTCAGTCCTCGAGGCTGACGCCGCGCTCCTCCGCCAGCTTGACCAGGTCGTCGACGACCACGAGCGCCATCCGCACCGAGCGGTCGCGGCGGTACTCCTCGTCGTCCGGGTCGATCCGCGAGGTGCGGTCGAGGGTCTCCTCGATCGACTGCGCGAGCTCGCGCCACGCGTCCTGACGGGCGTCGTCGACGAGCGTCGCGAGGTACTCCTCGTCCTGCGCCCGCCTGTGGAGGGAGTCGGCGACCAGGAGCGAGAGCCGCTCGCGGTGGTCGAGGTTGTCGACGTCGGCCGAGCGGTAGTCGTGCACGTGGTCGGAGCGGCCGCCCACCGAGGTCACGTCGGCGGCGATGCCGCGCAGGCGCTCGGCGGCTGCCTCGGACTCGCGCGCCAGCTTCTCGAGCTCCTCCGCGGCGACGACGGAGTAGCGGCCCGAGTCGAAGGGGACGTCAGCACCGAGGCCGTCCATCAGCACACGGTTCTTCACGGCCATCCGGCTCGCGTACTGCGCGAGCATCAGGCCCTCCTCGGCGGCCTCCTCGACGGAGGCGGGCTCGCGCGACGGGTTCTCATCGGGGTCGTACGGCTCCATCTTGAACCTGCGTCGACGCCGGAACCACACGTGCGTCACCTACATCCCGGAGCAGGCGCCCCGCCCGCCGGAGCACCTCTTCGAGAGTACCCGGCGGGCGGGCGCCGTGGTCGGCGGCTCAGGCCTCGCGCCAGTCGTCCTGCCGGAGGTGGGAGCCGGCCTGCGGCCCCATCTGCAGCATCCCGCCGTCCACGACGTACGAGGATCCGGTGATGTAGGAGGCGGCGGGAGAGGCCAGGAAGGCGACCACCGCCGCGATCTCGCGGGCGTCGCCGGGGCGGCCGAGGGGGATGCCGGGGCGGTCGATCGTGACGGGGTCCACATCCTCGGCGTCGTTCATCGGCGTCGCGATCTCCCCGGGGGCGACGGCGTTGACGGTGATGCCGAGGGAGCCGAGCTCGAGTGCGGCCACCTTCAGCAGGCCGCCCAGCCCGTGCTTGGCAGCGGTGTAGGCGACGGAGCCGACCCGCGGCTGGTGCTCGTGGACACTGGTGACCGCGATGATCCTGCCGCCCGTGCCCTGGGCCGCCATGCGCCGCGCGGCGCGCTGGAGGCAGACGAACGCTCCGTCGAGGTTCAGGGCGACGGTCGAGCGCCAGCTGTCGAGGCTCTGCTCGAGGAAGGGCTCGCCTCCGCCTCCGCCCGCATTGCTGACGGCGACGTCGAGCCCGCCCAGTCGATCCGCGAGGTCGTCGATCACGTCGCCCGCGCCCTCCAGATCCGTCGTGTCGAGGCGCGCGATCTCGGCGCGCCGGCCGAGGGAGCGCACCTCCTCCGCCGTGCCCTGCGCGCCCTCCTCGTCGCTGTGCCAGGTGATGCCGACGTCCATGCCCGCCTCGGCCAGTGCCACCGCGGTCGCCCGGCCGATGCCGGAGTCAGAAGCGGTCACCAGTGCACGGGTGGGCTGGAAGTCTCGAGGTCCCTGGGTCATGTCGTCTCCTGTCTCGATCGGGCCGCCGATCCGGCGGACACGGGTCGATCCCATCAGCGGATCCGGCGCGCTCGGGAGCCGGTTGACAGGTCCGGGCTCGCGCGAGACGCGTGGCGGTGTCCCCGCTGAGCGCCCCGATCGCGTTGACTGGGCGGATGGATCACCGGCGCATCTCGGTCGTCGTCCCCGTGAAGGACGACGCCCGCCACCTCGAGCAGCTGCTCGAGCTCCTCCGCGAGCAGACGCTCGCTCCGTTCGAGATCGTCGTCGTCGACGACGGGAGCACCGACGACAGCGCCGCCGTCGCGCGAGCGGCGGGCGCGCGGGTGGTGCGGCACGACGGAGCCGGGATCCCGGCGAGCACGGCGCACGGCTTCGACGAGGCGCACGGCGACGTCCTCGCACGGCTCGACGCCGACTCCCGCCCGGGACCCGACTGGCTGGCGCGCCTGGCCGGCCACTTCGCCGATCCCGAGGTCGGAGCGGTGACCGGTCCCGGACGCTTCGACGAGCTCGGCCCGATCGCCCGGGTGATCGCGCGGGTCGCCTACATGGACGCCTACTTCGTGCTGATGGGGTCGGCGCTGGCCAACTGGCCGCTCTTCGGCTCCAACTGCGCCGTCCGCCGGTCGGCGTGGGAGGAGATCGCGGAGGAGATGCACCGGCACGACGCCTACGTGCACGACGACGTCGAGATCAGCGTGCACCTGGGACTCCGGCACCGGATCGTGCTCGACCGCCACCTCGAGGTCGGCATCTCGGCCCGCCCCTTCGGCGCCTTCGCCGACATGCTCCGCCGGTTCGACCGCGCTCTGCACACGCTGGCGCGGCACCCCGGGATGGGGTCGTCCCTGCAGCGCTGGACGCACCGGGTGCGCCGCACCCACCGCGACCGCCTGCGAGCGACGGCCGCGGCGCGCCGCTCCGGCTGACGACGAGAACCGACGGCGCCGCCTGACGGCTAGGGCTGGGCCGCGTCCGGCCGGGCCGCGTCGGGCTCGGCCTCCGCCGCCCGATCCTCTCCGGGCGCGGTGCGCCCCTCCTTCGGCATCGCCCAGACCGCGGCGAGCATGCCCACGGCGAGGACCGTGAGCGCGATGCAGACGAAGCGGGTGCCCTCGGCGAGGTCCGCCGGTGCGGGGACGCCGCCGCCCGCCTTCGCGTTCACGATCGCGCCGAACACGGCCACGGCGACGGCGCTGCCGATGTTGCGGGCGAAGAAGTTGGTCGAGGAGACCACTCCGCGCTCGTTCCAGTCGACGCTCGACTGCGCCCGGATCAGCGTCGGAGTCGCCACGAGCCCCATGCCGGCGCCGATCAGCACGCAGAAGCCGGCGATCTCCCACAGCGTCGAGGAGGCGCCGAGCAGGACGGTCAGCGCCGTGCCGATCACGACGAGCCCCGCTCCGAGGAAGCCCGTGTTGCGGAAGCCGATGCGCAGGTAGAGCCGGCCCGACAGGCTCGCCGCGACCGGCCAGCCGAGCGTCATCGCCGCGACGGCGAAGCCCGCGCCGAGGGCGGAGCTGCCGAGCACGCCCTGCGCGAAGGTCGGGAAGTACGAGGTGACGCCGAGCGTGATCGCGCCGACGGTCACCGAGACCAGGCTGGTCGAGATCAGCACGCGCCGCGTGAGGACCCAGAGGGGGAGCACCGGGGCGGCAGCTCGCCGCTCGATCGCGACGAAGCCGGCGAACGCGAGGGCCGAGACGACGAACACGCCGACTCCGGCGGGGGAGAGCCACGGCCAGGCGCTGCCGCCCTCGAGCAGCCCGAGGATGAGCAGCGCGGTGCCCACGGCGAGCACGGAGGCGCCCGCCACGTCGATCCGCTGCTTCTCGCCCCGCGTGGTCTCGCGGAAGCTGCGGATCAGGAGGAACGCCGCCAGGAGGCACAGGGGGATGTTGACGAGGAAGATGCCGCGCCAGGCGCCCAGGTCCGAGAGCACGCCGCCGAGGGTCGGCCCGACGACCGAGGAGATGCCCCAGACGCTCGCGAGGTAGCCCTGGGTCTTCGCACGCTCGGCGACCGTGTAGATGTCGCCGGCGATGGTGATGCCCATCGGCTGGATCGCTCCGGCCCCCAGGCCCTGCAGGGCTCGGAACGCGATCAGCGCGGGCATGCTCCAGGCGAGGCCGCACAGGAGCGAGCCGACCAGGAACAGGGCGATGCCGATCAGCATGATGGGCTTGCGCCCGATCACGTCGGCGAGCTTGCCGTAGAGGGGGACCGAGACGGCCTGGGCCAGCAGGTAGATCGAGAACAGCCAGGGGAACTGCTCGAAGCCCCCCAGGTCGGCGACGATGGACGGCACGGCCGTCGAGAGGATCGTGGCGTCGAGGGCGACCAGAGCGGTCGAGATCATCAGGGACAGCAGGATCGGGCCGCGCTCCGAGCGCAGTCCGACACTCGCGCGGGTGGGGGCGTCGGTCACTCTGCCCAGGCTATTCCACAGCCGGGGGATGGAAGCGGGGAGGAGAGGATCCGCTCCGGGGCTCGGTAGACTGGTGGCATGGAACTCGTTCTCTGGCTCGTCGTGTCCGCCATCGCCGGTGTCGGCCTCGTCTCCGGAGTCGCGGCTCTCATCGCCATGACGCGGGCGCCCTGGTCGGCCGACAAGTAGCCGCCCGGCCGGCCTCGCGCCGGCACTACTCGTAGATCCGCACCACGCTCCACTGCGGCTCCGTCGACGCGACCACGTCGAGCACGAACGCGCCGCCGGTCGCGAGGTCCGTCGCCTGGAAGCGCCAGCCGCCGATGCTCACCGGTGTGCGCCCGAACGTCGGCGGGAACCCCTCGAGGGGCGCCCACCACTCGCTCGTGCAGGTCCACACCGTCGGCCGGTCGGTCACCCGGTAGCTCCCGCCCCGCCACTCGAGCGCGATCGGCACTCCCTCGCCGTCGGTCGAGACCAGCGCCGTCTCGTCGATCACCGCCATCGTCGTGCTCCCGTTCACTCGCCGGACCCGGTTGGCCGTTCGAACATGTGTTCGATAGTCTGCGAGTGTACGCCGCGGCGTTCGTGCTCGCCACGGCCGCGGATCGACCGGTGGGAGGCGCGATGATCGAGTGGAGTCCGCTCCAGATGCTGCGCAGCAGCGGGCAGGACGAGTGGGTGATGGTCGACGCCCTGCGCACCGGCCGGATCGGCCTGGTGCGCCGCATCGAGACCGGCCCGTACCGCGAGACCTGGTTCCGCGCGGTGACCTGGGCGGCGGAGCCGGAGAGGCGGACGCTCGTGGGCTACTCCCGCTCGATGGACACCATCGCGGCCGCCCTGTGGGCCCATCAGCCGCCGACAGCGCAGGAGAAGCCCTTCCCCGGCTACCCGCCCTCGCGGCCGTCGCCGTGACTCCTTCAGCGAGAGGGGGCCCGGCCGTCCCCGCGACGGCGGCCTCCGTGTCCGCCACGGGGGAGAATGGCCCGATGCTCCTCGCACTCGTCGGCGGCCCCACGGGGGCGTGGCGGGCGGTCGACCCCGTCGGCGTCGCCGAGGCCGGGAGCGGCCGGGGCCCGGCCGAGCTGGCGGCGTTCGTCCGGGAGCGGGAGCCGGAGCGCCCGCGCTGGGTCTGGGACGACACCGCGCGCTGGTACCCCGCACTGCTGTCGGCCGGCGTGGTCGTCGCCCGGTGCCACGACCTCCGGCTGGCCCGCGCGATCCTCCGCCGCTCGGTCTCCGCCGCCGCATCGGCTCTCGCGCGCTCGCCCCTCGACCCGTGGGACGCGGGAGCCGCGGCTCCCGCCGCGCAGGACACGCTGATCGGATTCGAGGAGGCGGCGGGCGGCTCCGACGAGCTCGACCCCGTCCTCGAGCTGGCCCGGCAGGAGGAGGCGCTCTCCGGCGCCGCCGAGGCCGGCCGGCTCCGCCTGCTGCTCGCCGCCGAGTCCGTCGGCGCCCTGATCGCTCGCGAGATCGCCCACGCGGGGCTGCCGTGGCGCGCCGATGTGCACGACCGGGTGCTCACCGGGATGCTCGGCCCCCGCCCGCTCTTCGGCGGCCGCCCGGCCCTGCTGGAGGCGCTGGCCGTCCGTCTGCGCGACGAGCTCGGCGCGCCCGAGCTCAACCCCGACTCGCCGGCCGAGCTCCTCAAGGCGCTGCGGCGCGCGGGGCTGCCGGTCGAGTCGACGCGCTCCTGGGAGCTGCAGTCCCTCGAGCATCCCGCGGTGCCGCCCCTCCTGGAGTACAAGAAGCTCTCCCGGCTGCTCATCGCCAACGGCTGGGCATGGCTCGACGCGTGGGTGCGCGACGGACGGTTCCGGCCGGAGTACGTGGTGGGCGGCGTCGTCACCGGCCGCTGGGCGACCTCGGGCGGAGGGGCGCTGCAGCTGCCGCGGCAGATCCGCGCCGCGGTCACCGCGGATCCGGGCTGGAGCCTCGTGGTCGCGGATGCCGCGCAGCTCGAGCCGCGCATCCTCGCCGCGCTCTCGGGCGACTCGGCCATGGCCGCCGCCGGGCGGGGCCGCGACCTCTACCAGGGCATCGTCGACGCCGGCGTGGTCCCCGACCGGCCGAGGGCGAAGGTCGCGATGCTGGGGGCGATGTACGGGGCGACGAGCGGGGAGGCCGGACGGCTGCTCCCGAGGCTCGCCCGTGCCTACCCGCGCTCGGTCGCGCACGTCGAGGCGGCGGCTCGGGCGGGGGAGCGCGGCGAGAGCGTCTCGACGTGGCTCGGGCGCAGCTCGCCTCCCGGCCCCGAGGGGCTCTCGGCCGATGCGGCGCGAGCGCGCGAGTGGGGACGCTTCACCCGCAACTTCGTGGTGCAGGGGACCGCGGCCGAGTGGGCGCTCTGCTGGATGGGCGAGCTGCGGGCGCGACTGCGCGCCGAGGGCGGCGCGGTCGGCCGGGCGCACCTCGTCTACTTCCTGCACGACGAGGTGATCGTGCACGCTCCCGCCGACGTCGGCGAGCGGGTCGCCGCGATCGTCCGCGAGGCGGCGGTGCGCGCCGGACGCTCGCTCTTCGGAGTGGGCGAGGTCGACTTCCCGGTCACCGTCGCCGTCGTCGACTCCTACGACCAGGCGAAGTGAGACGCGGGATCAGTACCAGTGCGGCGAGCGGTTGTTCCAGCTCGACCACGCGTTGCAGGGCGAGCCGTAGGCGCTCTTGATGTACGAGAGGCCCCAGTCGACCTGCGTCGCCGCGTTCGTCTGGTAGTCGGCTCCCGAGTTGGCCATCTTGCTCGCCGGGAGGGCCTGCGGGATGCCGTAGGCGCCGGAGGAGCGGTTCAGCGCGTTCCAGCGCCATCCCGACTCGCCGTTCCACAGCGGGATGAGGCACCGGTCGACCTGGTCGGCGCCCCAGCCGAAGCGGCCGACGGCGGTCCGGGCGTAGGCCTGGGCCTGCGCGGGGGAGAGGCCGTCCGTGCGTCCGGCGTAGGTGCCGAGGGCGGCGATGGTCTTGGCGGAGCTGTTGCGCGCGCCGGTCGGGTCGTCGTCGCCGAGCTCGACCGGGCCGCCTCCGCCGCCTCCACTGTTGGAGGGCGCTGCCGGAGCCGCGGCCGCGGCGGGAGCCGACGCGGCGCGCTGGCGGGCGGCCTCGGCCTCGGCGGCGAGGCGGGAGAGGCGCTGCTGCTCCTCGAACGCCGACTTCGCGTCCTGGCCGTCGGCGTACTCCCGCTCGATCTCGGCGGTGGTGTTCTTGAGCGAGGCGAGCTGGGTGTAGAGCTCCTGGCTGTACTTCTCCTGGTCGGCGACCTTGGCGTCGGCCTCGGCCTGAGCGGAGCGGGCGACCGAGAGCGCGTCGGCCGCGGCGGTGGCGAGGGAGACGCGCTCGCCCCGGGCCTGCTCGGCCTGAGCGGCGAGGGAGACGGCCTGGTTCTCGGTCGACTGCGCCGCGGTCTGGAGCCGGCTGGTCTGCTGGGTGAGCTGCGTCATGGTGCCGAGGCGGTAGAGCAGCTCGCTCGACTCGTCGCCGCCGATGAGGAGGTTGAGCGTCGCATCGGTCCCGCCGTTGCGGTAGAGCTGCGCGGCGAGACGGCCGGCCTGCTCCTTCGCTGCGTCGGCGTCCGAGCGGGCGGCGGAGGCGCGCTCCTCCAGGGCGCTCACGCGCTGGGTCGCCTCGTCGAGAGCGCTCTGCGCGGCGTCCGCCTCGGCGGCCCGGCTGATGGCGGCGTCGGTGAGGGCGGCGGCCTGGTCGCGCAGGTCGGCGAGGAAGGCGGTGATGCGGTCGACCTCGGCGGCGGTGGCGCTCTCGCTCGACTTCGCGGCCTCGACATCGGACCACGAGGGATAGTCGGACGGGTCGTAGGCGGCGGACGCGGAGAGCGGGGCGGCGAGGGCGGCGCACAGGACGAGGACCGTGCCCGCTCCGGCGGCGACGAGGCGCCGGCGCGCCCGGGAGGGGACGCGGAGACCGAGGGGGGTGCGGGACATGCGAACCACCCTAGGCGACGGCACCCGCGCCTGTCTCGTCCTAGCTCGAGGCTCGACGGCCCCGGCGGGGACGCTCGAGAGCGTATCCGCGGACGCCCCGTCCCGGCCCGTCGCCCGTGAGCTCGTCGCGGGCCGCCTCGAGGAGGCGCCGCAGGGCCTCCTCCCGCACGCGGGCGGCGATCGCGGCGAGGCGGCGCTGCGGGTGCGCGTCCTCCTCCTCCGCCTGCTCGTCGGCGGTGGCGGGCAGCGAGCTCTCGTACGCGTCGAGGACGGCGGCGAGGTCGGCGCCGGACAGGCTCGAGGCCAGCAGCACCCGGTCGAGGACGTCGTCCCAGTCCTCCTCCGGGGACGCTCCGCCACCCGTCAGCCAGGCGGCCGCCTCCGCGCGGCCCTCGCCGGTGAGCGCGTGCAGGGGGAGGCCGTCGTCGGTGGACCCGGCCGAGACGACGAGGCCCCGCTCGCGCAGGCGCTCGAGCGTCGAGTAGATCTGGCCGACGTTGACCCGGGGCCGGTGCGCGGCACGGTCGAGGAGCTCGGCGTGCAGCTGGAGGCCGTAGGCGGGGCCGAGCGTGAGCAGGGCGAGCAGGCCGTCGCGGACGGACACGGTGCTCCTCCCGGCGGGCGTCTGGCGGTGTGCGGCGTCCGGCGGCGCGGACGACCTGAGTATAGGCAGGAGCCGCCCACGGCCGGTCGAGCAGGCGCGGCGAGCCGCCTTGACGGAGGTCCGCCGCTCCTGCATGATCGGGCGTGGTGGCACGTCCACCGTCATAATCGAAGAAGGCGCACCGCAGAGTGTTCCGTGGTCCGGGTCGTTGGGGAAGACGCACCGGGACGAACGGAGGACACCATGGTGGCGCAGCAGACTCGGGGTGTGCTCTTCGTGCACTCCGCCCCCCGCGCGCTCTGCCCCCACCTCGAGTGGGGGACAGGTCGCGCTCTTGGTCGTGCCGTGAACTTCGCCTGGATCGAGCAGCCCGTGCTCCGCAGCACACTGCGCGCCGAATTCGCCTGGGAGGGCCCGGTCGGAACCGGTGCCGTCATCGCCTCCGCTCTCCGCGGCTGGGCCGACGTCCGCTACGAGGTCACCGAGGAGCCCTCGCCCGGCGTCGACGGAGGCCGCTGGATGCACACGCCCGAGCTCGGCATCTTCTACGCCCAGACCGACAGCGCGGGCAACACCGTCGTGCCCGAGGACCGCATCCGCTCCGCCATGGAGCTCGCCGGCGCCGACCCCATCGAGCTGCACCGCGAGCTGCGCCTCGCCCTCGGCCAGGCCTGGGAGGACGAGCTCGAGCCCTTCCGCTACGGCGGCGACTTCGCCCCCGTCGTCTGGATGCACGGGGTCGGCTGAGTTCATTCGACGCCGCTCCTCGCGCGGCGTCGCGCAGTCGGCTCGGTCGGGTGGTCGGGTTCCGTGGAGCGGCCGGCGTCCGGCGACGCCGATCCGCTGGCACGCGGATCGGCGGATACGCCTCGCGGCAATCGTTCGCTCCCGCCTCCCTGAACCAGGCGGCCAGCGGACCCCCCGTTCCGGCAGAGGTCCGCCTCGAAGGCGCGTCGTCGCCTCACGGTTGCCGCTCGCTGGCACGTCGACCAGACGGTGGGCGGAGCACCGCGTTCCGGCGGAGGGCGTCGGAAGACTCGTGGACCCGCCCGCACCTCTGTCGCGCACGACGCCGACGGCCCGAGTAATGGCGAGTCGCACGCTCCCCACGAGCGCAGCCGCCCTGATCCGAGCATCCGACCCGAGTCGCGGCGAAGCCCGCGCTCCCCTCGAGCACAGCTGCTTGAACCGAAGCTTTCGACCCGAGTCGCGGCGAAGCCCGCGCTCCCACCCGGACAGCTTCCGCGATCGGAGTATCCGACGCGAGTCGCGGCGAAGCCCGCGCTCCCACCCGGACAGCTTCGTTGATCCGAGCATCCGACCCGAGCCGCGGCGAAGCCCGCGCTCCCCACCAGCACGGCGTGCTCACCAGCCCGCACCAGACGGCGGCGCAGATCCCTCGCGGCACGAGGCGTATCCGGGGATCCGCGTTCCAGCGGATCACCGTCGCCGCACCGCACCGGCCCTCGGAAACCCCGCCCCCCTCCCCAGCGGACGCGCCTGCGCCGCGCAAGGAGCGGCGCAGCCCGCTTTCCGCACGGTGGAGTGGGGCTACGCCCCGCTACACCGTCCGGAAAGCGGCAACAGCATTGTGCCCCCCGAACCCGAACGAGTTCGAGATGGCGACCAGCGGTCCGTCGCCGAGGGCGCGGGGGCTGGTGACGACGTC
The DNA here is from genome assembly GCF_002931645.1 of Rathayibacter sp. AY2B5. Taxonomy (NCBI): domain Bacteria; kingdom Bacillati; phylum Actinomycetota; class Actinomycetes; order Micrococcales; family Microbacteriaceae; genus Rathayibacter; species Rathayibacter sp. AY2B5. The sequence goes on from NZ_PSUE01000010.1 coordinate 70,067, forward strand.
GAGGGGGATCTGGGGGTCCTGCTCGAAGAGGTTGATGGTGGGGGGTGCGGTGCGCTCGTGGAGGGCGAGCACGGTGAAGATGGCCTCGAGCGCGCCGGTGCCGCCGAGGAGGTGGCCGGTGGACGCCTTGGTCGCCGAGACGGCGATGTTCGGGAGGTGGTCGCCGAAGACGCGCAGCAGGGCGCGGTACTCGGCGATGTCGCCGACCGGGGTGCTCGTCGCGTGGGCGTTGACGTGGGTGACGTCGGTGAGCGCGGCTCCGGCCTGCTCGAGGGCGCCGATCATGGCGCGGGCGGCGGCGGAGCCCTCGGGGTCCGGCGCCGTGATGTGGTACGAGTCGCTGGTGACGGCGCCGCCGGCGAGCTCCGCGTAGATGCGGGCTCCGCGGGCGAGGGCGTGCTCCTCGGTCTCGAGGATGAGCGTCGCGGCGCCTTCTCCGAGGACGAAGCCGTCGCGGGAGACGTCGTAGGGGCGCGAGGCGGTCGCCGGGTCGTCGTTGCGGCGCGAGAGGGCCTGCATCGACGCGAAGGCGGCGATCGGGAGCGGGTGGACGACCGACTCCGTGCCGCCGGCGACGACCACGTCGGCGAGGCCGAGCTGCATGTGCTCGTAGGCGTTCGCGAGGGCCTCGGTGCTGGAGGCGCAGGCCGACACGTCGGTGCGGGCGTAGGCGCGGGAGGGGATGGCCATGCTGATGGCGGCGGCGGCCGCGTTGGGCATGAGCATCGGGATGGTCATCGGGAGGACCCGGCGGGGTCCGCGCTCGCGGAGGGTGTCCCACGCGTCGACGAGGGTCCAGAGGCCGCCGATGCCGGTCGAGTAGTCGACGCCCACGCGGAGCGGGTCGACGTCGGTGATGCCGGAGTCGGCCCAGGCCTCGCGGGCCGAGATGAGCGCGAACTGGCTGGAGGGGTCGAGGCGCTTCGCCTCGGGGCGGGAGAGCACCTCCTCCGGGCGGACCTTGGCCTGGGCGGCGAAGGTGACCGGGATGTCGTACTGGGCGACCCAGTCCTGCTCGAGGGAGCGGACGCCTGATTCGCCGGCGAGGAGTGCGTTCCAGGACTCCCGGGCGGTCCCGCCGAGGGGAGTGCTGGCACCGATTCCGGTGACGACGATCTTCTTGGTCATGACGAGCTTCTCTGTTCCGTGTGGGTGGGTGCCGGGCTCACCCCGGCCGACGATCGCCGGCCGGGGTGTCCGCCACGAGGACGGGGTGCGCGGGCGACGACTACTCGGACGCCTTGACGATGAAGCGGACCGCGTCGCCGACCGTCTTGAGGTTCTTGACCTCGTCGTCGGGGATCTTCACGTCGAACTTCTCCTCGGCGTTGACGACGATGGTCATCATCGAGATGGAGTCGATGTCGAGGTCGTCGGTGAACGACTTGTCCATCTCGACGGAGTCGGTGGCGATGCCCGTCTCGTCGTTGACAAGCTCGGCCAGGCCGGCGAGGACTTCTTCGTTGGACAGTGCCATGGTTCTCTCCTTGGGGGTTCTTCGGGTGTTCGTCAGTGACCGTAGGTCAGTTTAGGGGTGGGGTCGCGCCGGTCACGGGAGCACCACGACCTGCGCGCCGAACACCAGTCCGGCGCCGAAGCCGATCTGCAGCGCGAGTCCGCCGTGCAGCTCCGGGTGCTCCTCGAGCAGGCGGTGGGTGGCGAGCGGGATCGACGCGGCGGAGGTGTTGCCGGTGGTCTCGATGTCGCGGCCGACAGCGACGGTCTCGGGCAGCTTCAGCTGCTTCGCGAGCTCGTCGATGATGCGCATGTTCGCCTGGTGGGGGATGAACGCGGCGAGGTCCTCGGGCTGGACGCCCGCCTCCGCGAGCGCCTGCTTGGCGACCTTGGCCATCTCCCAGACCGCCCAGCGGAAGACCGACGGGCCGTCCTGGCGGAGGGTGGGCCATTCGGCGGTGCCGTCGCGGTAGGCCGCGAGCGGGTTGTCCATGCCGACGGTGTCCCACTTGGAGCCGTCGGATCCCCAGACGGTCTTCGAGATGCCGGCGGTGTCGCTGGGGCCGACGACCGCGGCGCCCGCGCCGTCGCCCAGGAGGAAGGAGATGCTGCGGTCGGTCGACTTGACCAGCTCGGACAGCTTCTCGGCTCCGACGACGAGCACGTACTCGGCCAGGCCGGAGCGGATGAAGGAGTCGGCCTGGGCGATGCCGTAGGTGTAGCCGGCGCAGGCGGCCGAGATGTCGTACGCCGGGGCGGGGTTCGCGCCGATGCGGTCCGCGAGGAGCGCGGCCAGCGACGGGGTCTGCACGGTGTTGCTGATCGTGGAGACGAGCACGACGCCGATCTGGTCCGGGCGGATGCCCGCCTTCTCGATCGCCTCGAGGGAGGCGGTGGTCGCGAGGTCGACCGCGTGGATGTCGGCGGAGGCGCGGCGGCGCTCGATGATGCCGGTGCGCTGGCGGATCCACTCGTCGGAGGAGTTGATCGGCTCGATCAGGTCGTCGTTCGGGACGACGAGGTCGCCGCGTGCCGCGCCGATGCCGAGGATCCGGGTGTACGCGCTGCCGCTGGACTGGGTGAGGGAAGGGGTCGTCATGGGGTCTCTCCTGCTAGGCGGCGTGCTCGTCGAGGAAGGCGCGGGCGGCGTCCACGTCGTCGGGGGTCGTGATGGCGATGCTCGGCACGCCCTTGAGGCCGCGCTTGGCGAGGCCGACCAGCGCGCCGGCGGGTGCCAGCTCGATGATCCCGGTGACGCCCGCGTCGGCGAAGGCCGCCATGCAGAGGTCCCAGCGGACGGGGGAGGCGACCTGGCCGACGAGCAGCTCGAGGAACGCGGCACCGGAGTCGACGACCGACCCGTCGCGGTTCGTCCAGAGCCGGAGCGTCGGGTCGGAGGGGGTCAGCCCGGCGGCGACGCCGGCGAGGGAGTCGCGGGCGGGCGCCATGTAACGGGTGTGGAAGGCGCCGGCCACCTGCAGGGGGATCACGCGGGTCCCGCGGAGCGGCTCCGCCTTGAGTGCCTCGAGCGCGTCGACCGCGCCGGCGACGACGATCTGCCCGCCGCCGTTGTAGTTGGCCGGCTCGAGGCCGAGCTCGTCGAGACGGGCGATCAGGGCCTGCTCGTCGCCGCCGAGGACCGCGCTCATCGCGGTCGGCTCGGCGGCGGCCGCAGCGGCCATGGCACGGGCGCGCTCGCGGACGAACACCAGCGCGTCGGCCTCGGTGAGGACCCCGGCTCCGGCGGCCGCGGTGATCTCGCCGACGGAGTGGCCGGCGATGCCCGCGATGCGCTCGCGCCGTCCGCCCTCGAGGAGGGCGGCGAGGCTCACGAGTCCCGCGGAGACGATCAGGGGCTGGGCGACCGCGGTGTCGCGGATGGTGTCCGCGTCCGAGACGGTGCCGTGCGCGGCGAGGTCGATGCCGACCGCCTCCGAGTGCGCGGCGACCTGCTCGGCCACGGAGGGGATCTCTAGCCAGGGGGCGAGGAATCCGGGGGTCTGGGAGCCCTGACCCGGGGCGACGACGACGATCACGGTATTCAGTCTTCCGATCTGCGCTCGCACGTGCGGCGCGTGGAGCCACTGACAAAGCACAAAGAGCTTGTCGCGGGTCTACAAGTGTTCAGGGGCGGGAGGGGTTCGGCGAGCGGAGGGCCTCAGCGTCGGGACGGCTTCCGGCGGACGGCGCCGTCCGGGTCGCTCATGGAGCCGAGGATGAGGGCGGACTGGAGGATGAGCGCCTCGCGGGCGCCCGTCGCGTCCCAGCCGATCACCTCGGCGACCCGCTTGAGGCGGTAGCGCACCGTGTTCGGGTGCACGAACAGCTCGCGGGCGGTCGCCTCGAGGGAGCGGCCGTTGTCGAGGTAGGCCCACAGCGTGGTCAGAAGCTCGGTCGAGTGCTTCTGCAGGGGCCGGTAGATCTGCGTGATGAGGCTCTGGCGGGCGAGCGGGTCGCCGGCGAGGGCGCGCTCGGGAAGGAGGTCGTCGGCGTTGACCGGTCGCGGCGCGTTCCGCCAGGAGCGGGCGACCGCGAACCCTGCGAGGGCCGCGCGGGCGCTGCGGGACGCCTCGACCAGGGTCGGCACCTCGTGGCCGAGGACGAGGTGGCCGGTCCCGAAGCCGGGCTCGAGCGCCTCCGCGATCTCGAGGAACGCGACCGGCGGGCCGGTCTCCTCCGTGGCGTTCTCGCTCGGCTCGGCGCGGCCGATGACCAGGACGAGCCGGCTGCCCTGCACGCCGATCAGCACGTCGGCGTCCATGTGCCGGGCCGTGCGGCGCAGCTGGTCGACGTCGAGCATCTTGGGAGCGGTGCCCACCAGGACGGCGACCTCGCCGTGGCCGTGCCAGCCGAGGGCGGCGATCCGGCTGGGCAGCTCGTCGTCGGCCTCGCCCGTGAGGATCGAGTCGACGACCAGCGCTTCCAGGCGCGCGTCCCAGAGACCTCGGGCCTCGGCGGCGCGCGCGTAGACGTCGGCCGCGGCGAAGGCGATCTCGCGCGAGTAGAGGAGGATCGCCTCGCGGAGGTCCTCCCCGCCGTTCTTGATCCGGTCCTCGACGACCTCGACCGTCACCTTGATCAGCTGCAGCGTCTGCGTCAGCGAGACGGAGCGCAGCAGCTCGCGGGGAGCGGCTCCGAACACGTCCGCCGCGATCCACGGCGTGGCCGACGGGTCGTCGAACCACGAGATGAACGAGGTGATGCCGGCCTGGGCGACGAGGCCGACCGCCGAGCGCCGACCGGGGGGCATGCTGCCGTACCAGGGCAGCGTGTCCTCGAGTCGCTTGATCGTCTGCGTCGAGAGCTCACCGGCGAGGGTGCGCAGCCAGGCGAGGGTCTGCTCCTTCGTGCGGGGAGCGCCCGGCCGGGTGGCCGGACGCTCCGCCGCAGGAGCAGGACCCCGCGCACTCGACGGTGCGGGTTCCTGCGAGAGCACGGACTCGTCCGTCAGCTCTCGCCGCCCGCGTTGCCGGTGGTGCCGGCGTTGACGTCGAGGAGGCGGTACTTCTCGATCGCCTGGACGGCGAGCGAGGGGTCGACCTCGCCGCGCTTGGCGAGCAGCTGCAGCGTCCGCACGACGACCGAGGGGCCGTCGATCTGGAAGTAGCGCCGCGCCGCCGCACGGGTGTCCGAGAAGCCGAAGTCGTCCGCGCCGAGCGTCGCGAAGTCGCCCGGGATGAACTGGCGCAGCTGGTCGGGGACCTGGTGCGAGAAGTCCGAGACGGCGACGAAGGGGCCCTTCGCGTCGGCCAGCTTCTGCGTCACGTACGGCACCTGCTCGGCGTCCTCGGGGTGGAGGAAGTTGTGCTGCTCGGCCTTGATGCCGTCGCGGCGCAGCTCGTTCCACGAGGTGACCGACCAGACGTCCGCCGAGACGCCCCAGTCCTCGGCGAGGAGCTTCTGCGCCTCGATCGCCCACGGCACCGCGACGCCCGAGGCGAGGAGCTGGGCCTTCGGCCCGTCCCACTGGCCCCAGGAGATGCGGTGGATGCCGCGGACGATGCCCTCGACGTCGACGTCCTCCGGCTCCTTCGGCTGCACGATCGGCTCGTTGTAGACCGTGATGTAGTACATGACGTTCGGGTCGGTGTGCTTCCCGCCGTACATGCGCTCGAGACCGGACTGCACGATGTGCGCGATCTCGTACCCGTAGGCCGGGTCGTAGCTCACGACGGCGGGGTTGGTCGCCGCGAGGATCGGGGAGTGCCCGTCCGCGTGCTGGAGGCCCTCGCCGGTCAGCGTGGTGCGTCCTGCGGTGGCGCCGATCATGAAGCCGCGCGACATCATGTCGCCGGCCGCCCAGATCGCGTCGCCCGTGCGCTGGAACCCGAACATCGAGTAGAAGACGTAGACCGGGATGAGCGGCTCGCCCTGCGTCGAGTACGAGGTGCCGATCGCGGTGAACGCCGCGAGGGCGCCCGCCTCGTTGATGCCGACGTGGAGGATCTGACCCTGCGGGCTCTCCTTGTAGGCCAGGAGGAGCTCGCGGTCGACCGACGTGTAGTGCTGGCCGCGCGGGTTGTAGATCTTCGCGTTCGGGAAGAACGCGTCCATGCCGAAGGTGCGCGCCTCGTCCGGGATGATCGGGACGACGCGGTTGCCGAAGTCCTTCGACCGGAGGATGTCCTTGAGGATGCGGACGAACGCCATGGTGGTGGCGATCTCCTGCGTCCCGGAGCCCTTCTTGCCGACCGCGTACGCCGAGTCCTCGGGGAGGTTCAGCTGCGTGTACTTCGAGCGGCGCTCGGGGAGGTAGCCGCCGAGCGCGCGGCGGCGCTCCTGCAGGTACTCGATCGCCTCGTCGTTCTGACCGGGGTGGTAGTACGGCGGGAGGTAGGGGTTCTCCTCGAGCTGCGCGTCCGTGATCGGGATGCGCATGGTGTCGCGGAACGACTTGAGGTTGTCCAGCGTCATCTTCTTCATCTGGTGGGTCGCGTTGCGGCCCTCGAAGCTGCGGCCGAGACCGTAGCCCTTGATGGTGTGGGCGAGGATGACGGTGGGCTGGCCCTTGTGCTCCGTCGCGGCCTTCATGGCCGCGTAGATCTTGCGGTAGTCGTGGCCGCCGCGGCGCAGGCCCCAGATCTGCTCGTCGGAGTAGCCCTCGACGAGCTTCTTGGCGCGCGGGTCGCGGCCGAAGAAGTTCTCGCGGACGTAGGCGCCGTCCTCCGTCTTGTAGGTCTGGAAGTCGCCGTCGGGCGTCTTGTTCATCAGGTCGAGCAGCGCGCCCTCGGTGTCGCGGGCGAGCAGGTCGTCCCACTCGCGGCCCCAGATGAGCTTGATGACGTTCCAGCCCGCGCCGCGGAAGTACGACTCGAGCTCCTGCACGATCTTGCCGTTGCCGCGGACGGGTCCGTCGAGGCGCTGGAGGTTGCAGTTGACGATGAAGTTCAGGTTGTCGAGGCCGTCGTTCGCGGCGACCTGGAGCTGACCGCGCGACTCGACCTCGTCCATCTCGCCGTCGCCGAGGAACGCCCAGACCTGCTGGTCGGAGGCGTCCTTGATGCCGCGGTTGGTGAGGTACTTGTTCGCCTGCGCCTGGTAGATCGCGTTGATCGGGCCGAGGCCCATCGAGACGGTCGGGAACTGCCAGAATTCCGGCATGAGCCGCGGGTGCGGGTAGCTGGAGAGCCCGCCGCCCCGGTGCGACTTCTCCTGGCGGAATCCGTCGAGCTGGTGCTCGCTCAGGCGTCCCTCGAGGAAGGCGCGCGCGTACGGGCCGGGGGAGGCGTGGCCCTGGATGAAGATCTGGTCGCCGCCGCCCGGGTGGTCCTGGCCGCGGAAGAAGTGGTTGAAGCCGACCTCGTACAGCGAGGCGCTCGACGCGTACGTCGAGATGTGGCCACCGACCCCGATGCCGGGACGCTGCGCGCGGTGCACGAGGATGGCCGCGTTCCAGCGGATCCACGCGCGGTAGCGGCGCTCGACGTCCTCGTCGCCCGGGAAGTCGGGCTCGTTCTCGGGCGCGATGGTGTTGATGTAGTCCGTGGTGGGCACCATCGGCACGCCGAGGTGGAGCTCCTTGGAGCGCTTGAGGAGGCTGAGCATGACGTCGCGCCCGCGACCCCGGCCCCGCTCCTCGACGAGCGCATCGAGCGACTCGTTCCACTCCGACGTTTCCTCGGGGTCCGAGTCCACGTGACCGACGGAATACGGGTCCTGATCGTTAACAGTCACCCTCGACCTCTCTCTGGGGGCAGATCGTGCCCGAGACATCACTCTCATGAAGCGGTGCGGATCCGCGGATCCGGGGCTCGGATGACGAGCCGCGCGCGGGCACCTCCGTCAGCCTAGCGATTCCCGTGCCCCGAACCTGGAATCGCACTGTGGTGATCCACGAGGGATGTGCGCCGACGACTGTAGGAGAGCGCCAGACGGGACGCGTCGACCGGCCCGTGATCGGGGGAGACGGGCCGTTCCTTGGAGTCTGCGCGGAGCGGGTCTAGCATTGCCCCTCGTGCTCGCGCGACTCTCGTGCGCACGGAAGGACATCGGACCGATGGCTCTCGAGAAGCTGACCCTGGCTCCCGACTTCGAACTCGCGAACCAGTACGGCGAGCGCATCCAGCTGGGCGACTTCCACGGGCGGCGCAACGTCGCCCTGGTGTTCTTCCCCCTCGCCTTCTCCGGCACCTGCACGGGCGAGTTCTGCGCGCTACGCGAGAACCTCTCCCTCTTCGAGCACGCCGACGTGGAGCTGATCGGCATCTCGGTCGACTCCAAGCACACGCTGCGCGCCTGGGGCGAGAAGCAGGGCTACGACTTCACGCTCCTCTCCGACTTCTGGCCGCACGGCGACGTCGCCAAGCAGTACGGCGTGTTCACCGAGGCGAAGGGCTACGCGACCCGCGCGACCTTCCTCATCGACAAGGCCGGCGTCATCCGGGACACGTTCATGACCGCCCCGGGCGAGCCTCGCTCGATCGACGCCTACCGCGCCGCCATCGACGCGCTCGCCCCCGCGCACGTCTGACCCTCCGGAGGCGGACCGCCCCGGTCGTCAGCTGAGGATGTTGACGGCCCGCGAGATCACGAGGGCCAGCAGGACGAATCCGGTGAACGCCTCGGCGATCATCAGGAGCTTCATCCGGCTCGACAGCGGCATCGTGTCGGTCGGGCTGAACGCCATGGTGTTCGTCGTCGACACCGAGAGGTAGTCCACGAAGCCGGGCCGCCAGTCGGCGCGCTCGGAGGAGGTCGCGGCGACCTCGGGCGCGGTGTCGCGGTAGGTGTCCTGCGGGAAGGCGAAGTCGGCCGCCGGCAGCTCGGTGCGGGGAAGCGTTCCGCGGGCGACCGGACCGCCGCGGTCGAGCTCCCAGAACAGCAGCGCGTACGCGACGACGTTGGTGACCCAGACCTGGAGCGCGGTGAGCAGCAGCGGCGGGCCGTCGGCCGTCCCGTCGACGAGGTCGATCACCACGGCGACCACGTTCACCTGGTTCGCCACGGCGATCGCGACCGCCAGGGCGATGGAGACCCCGCGCGACCAGCGCGTCTCGCTGTCGAGCCGGTGCGGGTTGACGACGAACAGCGGCACGAGCAGCGCGAGCGTGATGCCGGCGGCGACGAGGCGGACCACCGAGGTGTCGGCGCTGTGGCCGGCCACGTTCAGGGCGACGGCCACCAGGATCGCGGCGGAGGCGGGCCAGCGGCTCTCGGCGCGCCGCCTCGCCCGGGAGTCGCTGTCGGCGGTCATGTGCCGAGGCTAGTGCCCGCAGGGGGCCGCTCCGCCTGCCGTAGGATCGAGTCGATCGTCCGCGGGTGCTCCCGCGACGGGGGCCTTTAGCTCAGTTGGTAGAGCGCCACGTTTACACCGTGGATGTCATCGGTTCGAGCCCGGTAGGGCCCACCACCTCCGACGATCGGACACTGCGCGTCAGCGGGACTGGCGGCGCTTGTAGGGCTTCGGCTGGCCCTTGACGATCGGGGCGCGCCCGGTTCCCTTGGAGGCCTTGGCCTTGCCTCCCGTCTTCGGGGCCGCCTCCGGCTCGTCGCCGAGCGCGGCGAGCTCCTCGCGGGCCGAGGCGAGGCGCTGCCGCCCGGCCGCGGTGAGGGTCGTGGCGGCGGCACCGGGCTCGAAGAGCGGCTTGCCGAGGTCGAGCTCGACGGCGGCGACGGAGGAGTCGAGCTTCTGCCGCGAGATGCCGAGGCGCTCGGCAGCGCGCACGAAGTGCAGCTCCTCGGCGACCGCCACGAAGTGGCGCAGCTGGCTGATCTTCATCCCGAACCCTTCACGGCCGCTCCCTGCGGCACGACCACGGTACGCGGTCCGGGAGGGGGCGCCGACCGCCGGGAGCGTCGTCGGGAGCGGCATCGGTCCGTCGATCCGCGCCAGAGGACCCGGCGGACATTGCCGGACGGAGGCGGGAGGCCTACGGTCGCGCCCGTGGGCGGTCCCGAAGCCGGCTACGGAGAGAGGCCGACGTGGGCGCGCTCATCTACAGCTCGATCGCGTCGCTCGACGGCTACGTGAACGACGCGGACGGCGGATTCGCCTGGGCGGAGCCGCGACCCGCCGTGCACCGCTTCATCACGGAGCGCGAGGGGCGGGTGCGCACGTACCTGTACGGGCGGCGCATGTACGAGGTCATGCGCGCGTGGGAGCAGACCTGGGCCCTCGCGGAGGAGTTCGCGTTCATCCGCGACTTCCAGGAGATGTGGCGGGCGGCCGACAAGGTCGTGTACTCGACGACACTGGAGTCGGCCGAGACCCGCCGCACCCGCGTCGAGGGCGGGTTCGACCCGGTCGTCGTCGCCGCGCAGGTCAGCGCCGCCGACCACGACGTCTCGATCGGCGGGCCGACCCTCGCCCGGCACGCGCTGCTCGCCGGGATCGTCGACGAGGTGCAGGTCTACACGGTGCCGGTGGCGGTGGGCGGCGGGACCCACTTCCTCCCGTGCGGGTTCCACGCGCGCCTCGACCTGCGCGAGGAGCACCGCTTCGCCGACGGCACGGTCTTCACGCGCTACAGCGTGCGGCGCTGAGACCGGCTACTCGGCGCCGACCAGCGCGGCGATCCGCGAGGCGAGACGGGCGCCCTGAGCACGTCCGGCGCGGGCGGAGGCGGCGCGGACGGCCGGGTCGAGCGAGTTCGGGCCGAAGGCGCGCACCGACTCCTCGTCGGCGTAGACCACCTCGACCCGCGAGTCCGCGAGGGCGTCGAGCTCGCCGGTCGGGATCAGGCCCGCGCCGGGCGTGCCGACTCCGGGCAGCGGAGTGACGATCAGGACCCAGTCGGCTCCCGCGGCGAGGTCGGCGTTGCTGCCGGAGCGCACGCCGCCGTCCATGTAGCGGACGCCGTCGATGCTGACGGGAGGCCAGACCCCGGGGACGGCGCAGCTGGCGGAGATCGCGTCGACGAGGCCGACACCGCTCTCGCGGTCGAACACGCGCAGCTCACCGGTGGCCGTGTCGACCGCGGTGATGAGCAGACGCTGCTCGGGCCAGTCGGCGTCGCCCACGCGGGCCGAGATGACGGCCCGGCGCGTGTCCTCGGGGAGCGTCTCGGCCTCGAGCGCGAGGGTGCCGATGCGGCGCCGCGCGTCCTGGGGCGAGGTCGCGCCCTCGACGGCCGCGGCGAAGAGGGCCTGGAGGCGCTCACCGTCGACGTCCGCTCCGATCTCGGGGGACTCCTCCTGGAGCTGGGCCTCGTACGACTCGTCGAGGCCGGTGCCGGTGCTCAGCTGCGCGGCGACCGCGGAGCCCGCGGAGGTGCCGATGAAGGTCGTCGACGGATCGAGCAGGAGGCGGGCCGCCTCGGGGGAGGCGTCTGCGAGGCCGCGGAGGACGCCGAGCTCCCAGGCGATTCCGGCGAGGCCGCCGCCGGCGAGGACGAGTGCACCAGGCATGGGGGAGGTCCTTTCGATCAGGATCAGGAGGGGGCGGGCGCTGCGGAGCGCCGCAGCACCAACGCTGTCACATCGTCGTGCGCGTCGTCTGCGAGAGCATGCAGACGCTCGAAGAGAGCGGGGTCGTCGTTGCTCCGCACCAGCTCGGCGAGACGGTCGAGCGCGTCGAGGCGCCCGCCGAAGACGTCGAGCAGGCCGTCGCTGCAGGAGAAGAGCGCGTCGCCGGGGGCGAGCACGCGCTGCTCCTCCTCCCAGGAGACGTCGGCGGCGATGCCGAGCGGGACGCCGGTGGAGGCGAGCCGCTCCGTGGTGCCGTCGGCGCGCAGCAGGAGGGTGAGGCCGTGGCCGCTGTCCACGAACGCGACGGCGCCGCTCGCGAGGTCGACCCGGGCGATCAGCGCGGTCGCGAACATCCCGGTCGCTGTCAGATCGGGCAGGAGCTGGCGGTTGACGGCCTCGACGGCTGCCGCGGGAGGGAGCTCCGGCCGCGCCTGGAACGCGGAGCGGATCGCGGAGGCGACGATCGCCGCCGACACCCCCTTGCCCATCACGTCGACCAGCTCGAGGGAGAGGTCGTCCCCGCTGCGACGCCACGCCGTGTAGTCGCCGGCGACGTCGTGCAGCGGCGTGGTCAGCGAGTCGAGGCTCCACTCGCCGAGGTCGAGGCGCTGGGGCCGGAGCCGCTCCTGCGTCTCGCTCGCGCGTCCGGAGAAGGCGATCTCGCGCAGCTCCCGCTCGGCCCACCGGCCGAGGTCCTCGAGGATCTCGCGCTCCTCCTCCGAGAAGCCGCGCACCTCGCTGTCGATGATGCAGATCGTGCCGACGCGGAGGCCGTCCCCCACGACGAGCGGGCGGCCCGCGTAGAAGCGCACGTGAGGGGATCCGGTGACGACTCCGCGGTCGGCGAACCGCGGATCGGCGGTGGCGTCCTCGACGACGAGGATGTCGCCCTGCTGGACCGTGACGTCGCACATCGAGTCGGCGCGCAGCATCCTGCTCGCCCGAGCCGAGCGCTGGGGCGACTTCGTGAACTGCGTCGACTCCTCGAGGATGTTGATCTCGGCGAGGGGGACGCGCAGGAGCCGGCGGGCGATGCGGGTGATCCTGTCGAAGCGCTCCTGGGGGGTGCTCAGGCCGATCCCGAGCTCGGCGATCGCGGCGAGGCGGGCGCGCTCGGTCGGCTCGCTCACGTGCGGGTCCGGGCGAGTTCCCAGAGGTTCTGCCCGTCGACACGGCGGTAGGAGAACTCGGTGACGAGGGCGTGGATGAACGGGATCCCGCGGCCTGCCTCGTCCCACTCGTCCGGCATGTCGCGGGGGTCGGCGACCTCGGCGGGCGCCTCCTCGGCGGAGTCGTTGAGCGAGGCGCGCAGCTCGGTCGCGTCGACGCGGATCTCGACCAGGCAGATGATGTGCCGGTACGACCGGGCGTGCTGGACGATGTTCGAGGTCAGCTCGACCAGCGCGGTCTCGAACGACATCCGGTCGACCGGCGCGACGCCCGGCTCCTCGAGCCACAGCTCCTCGAGCGCCTCGTGGACGGCGGTGACGCCGTCCTCGGGCGGCGTGCGCACGACGAAGGAGCGCTCAGGCACGGTAGGCCTCCTCGACGGTCTCGGCGCTCCCGAGCAGGCGGTCGAGGTTGGACAGGCCGAGCACCATGGCGGGCTGCTCGCCGGCGGCGGCCACGCGCAGCTCGCCGCCCGCCTTCCGCGCCTCCTTGAGTCCGGCGACGAGGACGCCGAGCCCGGACGAGTCGAGGAACTCGACGGCCGCCAGGTCGACGACCACGCGGACCTCTCCCGCCTCGAGCGCGCGCTGGAGGACCGCTTCGAGCTCCCACGCCGTGGACAGGTCGAGCCGGCCGACGGGGCGGATCACCACGATGTCGGGCTCGATCCGCTCGGTGCTGATCCTCGAGCTGGGCTCCATGGTGTCCTCCTGACGGGACGGCACGCGGTTCCGCAGGGCTCGGAGACGTGGTGAGGACGCGGTCGGGCGCGCGACCGAGGGGCTCCGGATCCGATGCGGGGGTGAATCGGGGAGTTCGTCCGCCTCCGACCGTACAAGGGAACGGGGCGCCCCGTGGGAGGCGTGACCGCATCCGCGCTGCGACACGCGGTGCGCGGCCCCGGGAGGAGGCTCCGCTCAGCCCCGCGCGGCGGCGAGAGCGTCGGCGGCGAGCCGCACGGAGGCGTCCCGGCCGGTCAGCCAGAGCGGCACGGAGCGGGCGCGGAGCCCCGCCGACTCGAGCGCCGGGACCGCGTCCGCGTCCTCCTCGCCGACGAGCCAGGCGTCGAGGAGGCCGCCCCCGCTCCGGGCTCCGTAGTGCCGGCCGACGGCCTCGGCGGAGGTCTCGACGCCGATCGCGGCGAGGCAGGCGTCGGCCATGCCGCGCACCACCGCGCCTCCGATGACGGGGGAGACGCCCACGACGGGTGCGGAGGTCCGGCGGAGGGCGTCCGCGATCCCGGGGACGCCGAGGATCGTGCCGATCGAGACGACGGGATTGGAGGGGGCGACGAGCACCGCGTCGGTGTCGGCGATCGCCTCCAGCACGCCCGGGGCGGGGCGGGCGCTCTCCACCCCCTGCTGGACGAACCGGCGGGCGGGCGCGGACGCGCGCAGCCGCACCCACCACTCCTCGAAGTGGAGGAGCCGCACGCCCTCGCCGGGGAACTCGACCTCGACGTGGGTCTCGACGTCCTGGTCCGACATCGGCAGCAGGCGGACCCCCAGCGGCCAGCGGGCGGTGATCCGGGCGGTCGCCTCCGAGAGGGTGAGGCCGTCGCGCAGCATCGAGCTGCGGGCGATGTGGGTGCCGAGGTCGAGGTCGCCCAGGGTGAACCACGGCCAGCCGACACCGAAGGCGGTGAGCTCGGCCGAGACCCGCTCGCTCTCGCCGGCCCGCCCCCAGCCGCGCTCCGTGTCGTTCACTCCGCCGAGCGCGTAGGTGATCGAGTCGAGGTCGGGGCAGACCTTGAGGCCGGTGAGCCACATGTCGTCGCCGGTGTTGACGACGACGGTGATCTCGCTCGCCTCGCCGCCGGCGGCCTCGAGATCGCGGAGGTGCTCGCGGACCGCCGAGGTGAAGCGGGCGCCGCCGACGCCTCCGGCCAGGATCGTGATGCGCATCCGCCCACGCTAGCGGCACCGACGGATTCCTCCCCCGGCGAGCCTTAATGCTGCGGATCCGCGCCGGAAACACCGGGGAAACGTCGAACCCCGACGATGAAGCCCTGTCCCCGGAGCCGGACGGTCCGTCATTGCCTTCGGGCCCGGCGGGGACCACAGTGGGTCCACGTCCCCGGCTCCGCACCGCCCGGCGGAGCACACCGGAGCCGGACAGGGACGCCCGAGCATGGAGGTACCGATGACCATCGTCCGCGCAGCGATCACCCAGACGACCTGGACCGGCGACAAGGAGTCGATGCTCGACAAGCACGAGCGGATGGCCCGGGACGCCGCAGCCGACGGCGCGCAGATCGTCTGCTTCCAGGAGCTGTTCTACGGCCCGTACTTCGGCATCACCCAGGACAAGAAGTACTACCGCTACGCCGAGCCCGCCGACGGGCCGATCGTGCAGCGCTTCGCGGCCCTCGCGAAGGAGCTGGGCGTGGTGATGATCCTCCCGATCTACGAGGAGGAGCAGACCGGCGTCTACTACAACACCGCGGTCGTGGTCGACGCCGACGGGACGATCCTCGGCAAGTACCGCAAGCACCACATCCCGCACCTGGACCGCTTCTGGGAGAAGTTCTACTTCCGGCCCGGGAACCTCGGCTTCCCGGTCTTCGACACCGCGGTCGGCAAGGTCGGCGTCCACATCTGCTACGACCGCCACTTCCCGGAGGGCTGGCGGGAGCTGGGCCTGAACGGCGCCCACCTCGTCTTCAACCCCAACGCCACCAAGCCCGGCCTGTCGAACCGCCTCTGGGAGGTCGAGGGCCCGGCGGCCGCGGTGGCGAACGGCTACTTCGTGCTGCAGCCCAACCGCGTCGGCCGGGAGGACAACGAGTACGGCGACCTCGCGGTCGACTTCTACGGCACCAGCCAGATCATCGATCCGCGGGGGGAGTTCGTCGGCGAGCGGGGCTCGGGCGAGGCCGAGGAGATCCTGATCCGCGACCTCGAGATGGACATGGTGCAGGAGATGCGCGACGACTGGCAGTTCTACCGGGACCGCCGGCCGGAGTCGTACACCAGCATTCCGAAGCCGTGACCGCAGACCGAGACGGGGAAGACCGATGAAGACCCTCATCACCGGCGGGACGGTCGTCAACGCGACCGGCACCGGAGCCGCAGACGTCCTGATCGACGGCGAGACCATCGCCGCCGTCCTCGCCCCCGGCTCCACGCTGCTGGGCTTCGATCTGGCGGCCCACGTCGACCGGGTGATCGACGCGAGCGGCAAGTACGTGATCCCGGGCGGGATCGACGCGCACACGCACATGGAGATGCCGTTCGGCGGCACCTCCGCCTCGGACACCTTCGAGACCGGCACGCGCGCCGCGGCCTGGGGCGGCACGACGTCGATCGTCGACTTCGTGGTGCAGTACCCGGGCGAGAGCGTCGTCGACCGGTTCCAGGCGTGGCAGGAGAAGGCGGCCGGCAACTGCGCGATCGACTACGGCTTCCACCAGATCCTCTCGGACGTGCAGGACTCCTCGCTCGTCGCGATGGACGAGCTGATGCGCGAGGGGGTGACCAGCTTCAAGCTGTTCATGGCCTACAAGGGCGTGTTCCTCTCGGACGACGGGCAGATCCTCCGGGCGTTCCAGAAGGGCGCGGAGAACGGCGCGATGATGATGATGCACGCCGAGAACGGCGCCCTCATCGACGAACTGGTGAAGCAGACCCTCGCCGCCGGGAACACCGCGCCGTACTTCCACGGCACCTCTCGCCCCTGGCAGGCGGAGGAGGAGGCGACGCACCGGGCGATCATGATCGCCGACCTCACCGGCGCGCCGCTGTACGTGGTGCACGTCTCCGCGAAGCAGGCGGTGGAGCAGATCGCCCAGGCCCGCGACCGCGGCATGAACGTCTTCGGGGAGACCTGCCCGCAGTACCTCTACCTCTCGCTCGAGGAGCAGCTCGGCGCTCCGGGCTTCGAGGGTGCGAAGTGGGTGTGCTCCACGCCGCTGCGCTCGAAGGCGGAGGGGCATCAGCACCACATGTGGCAGTCGCTGCGCACCAACGACATCCAGATGGTCTCGACCGACCACTGCCCCTTCTGCATGAAGGGCCAGAAGGACATGGGGATCGGCGACTTCTCGAAGATCCCCAACGGCATCGGCTCGGTGGAGCACCGGATCGACCTGATGTACCAGGGCGTGGTGTCGGGGCAGATCTCCCTGCCGCGCTGGGTCGAGCTCACCTCGACCACCCCGGCGCGGATGTTCGGGATGTACGGGAGGAAGGGCGTCATCCAGCCCGGGGCCGACGGCGACGTCGTCGTCTACGACCCGAGCGGGCACACCTCGATCGGGATCGGCGAGGGCCGAAGCCACCACATGAACATGGACTACTCGGCCTGGGAGGGCTTCGAGATCGACGGCCACGTCGACACGGTGATCTCCCGCGGCAGGGTCGTCGTCGACGACGGCTCCTACGTCGGCACGAAGGGCGACGGGGCGTACATCCCGCGCGGTCTGAGCCAGTACCTGATCTGAGCCGGCACCCGATCCGAGCCAGCACCTGATCGAGCAGAAGGAACCCCATGGACTTCGGAGTCGTCCTCCAGACCAACCCGCCCGCCTCGCGCACCGTCGCGCTCGCCGTCCTCGCGGAGACGCACGGCTTCGACTACGCGTGGACCTTCGACTCGCACCTTCTCTGGCAGGAGCCCTACGTGATCTACTCGCAGATCCTCGAGAGGACGCACCGGATCACGGTCGGCCCGATGGTCACCAACCCCGCCACGCGCGACTGGACGGTCATCGCCTCGCTGCACGCGACGCTCAACGAGATGTACGGGAACCGCACGGTGTGCGGGATCGGACGCGGCGACTCGGCGGTGAGGGTGACCGGAGGAGCTCCGACGACGCTCAAGACGCTGCGGGAGTCGATCCACGTCATCCGCGAGCTCGCCAACAGCCGTCCGGTCGAGTACAACGGCCAGACGCTGCAGTTCCCGTGGAGCCGGGGCTCGTCCCTGGAGATGTGGGTGGCCGCCTACGGCCCGCTCGCCCTGAAGCTCGCGGGCGAGGTCGGCGACGGCTTCATCCTGCAGCTGGCCGACGTGGACATCGCGCGCTGGATGATCGGCGCCGTCAAGGAGGCGGCGGCGAACGCCGGCCGGGATCCCGAGTCGCTGCAGTTCTGCGTCGCGGCGCCGATGTACATCGGCACCGACCGGGAGCACATGCGCGACCAGTGCCGCTGGTTCGGCGGGATGGTCGGCAACCACGTGGCCGACATCGTGGGCCGCTACGGCTCCTCCGGAGCGGTGCCGCAGGCGCTGACGGACTACATCGCCGGGCGCGAGGGCTACGACTACAACGAGCACGGCCGCGCGGGCAACAGCCACACCGCCTTCGTGCCGGACGAGATCGTGGAGCGCTTCTGCGTGCTGGGCACGGCGGACGAGCACATCGAGAAGCTCCGGGCGCTCGCCGACATCGGCGTGACGCAGTTCGCGGGATACCTCCAGCACGACAACAAGGAGGAGACGCTGCGCGTGTACGGCGAGCGGGTCATCCCGGAGCTGCGCGAGCACATCGTGGCCCGCGCATGAGACCGGCCCTCGCGCGCGGGCTCGTGCTCGGCGCCGGCGGGCTCCTCCTGCTCGCGCTCGTGTGGGAGGGCTGGAAGGCGCTCGGGCCCGAGGCCGGGGTGGTCGTCGGAGGAGTCACGGTGCTCCCGCGCACGAGCGCCATCGCGATGCCCCACCTCTGGGAGATCGCGGCCCGGCTCGGCGAGCCGGTCACCGGAGCGCGGAACGCCCCGGCGCTCTGGTCGGCCGTCCTGGGGGCGAGCGCCTTCTCGCTCGGGATCGCCGCGGTCGGCTGGGTCGTCGGCACGGTCGTGGGGCTGCTCCTGGCTCTCCTGATGCAGCGGTTCCGCACGGCGGAGTCGGCGGTGCTGCCCTGGATCGTGCTGAGCCAGACGGTGCCCCTGATCGCGATCGCCCCACTGGTGCGGCGCTGGGGGTCGCAGCTCGAGCTCGGACCGGTGACCTGGGAGAACTGGATGTCGGTGGCCCTGATCGCCTCCTACCTCGCGTTCTTCCCCGTCTCGATCGGGGCGCTCCGCGGGCTCGGCTCGCCGACGGCCCACCAGGTCGAGCTGATGCACGTCTACGGCGTCGGCTGGTGGAAGACGCTGGTGCGCCTGAGGCTGCCGGCGAGCGTGCCCTACCTGCTGCCGGCCCTCCGGCTCGGAGCGGTCAGCGCCGTCGTCGGCACGATCGTCGCCGAGGTCTCGATCGGCCTGCGCGGCGGGATCGGCCGCATGATCATCGAGTTCGCCTCCGCTGCCGGAGGCGACCCCGCCAAGCCCTGGGCGCCGATCCTCGGGGCGGTGCTGGTGGGCCTCGCGGCCGCCGGCGCCGTCGCTCTGCTCGGCACCCTCCTCCGTCCGTACTGCCGAGGGGAGCAGCCCGCATGAGCCCTGCAGGATCCGCGGTCGTCGTCGACTCCGTCACGAGGACCTTCACCACCGCTCGCGCCGCGAGCGTCACGGCGCTCCAGGACGTCTCGCTCGAGGTGGCCGCGGGGGAGTTCGTCTCGCTGATCGGCCCGTCCGGCTGCGGCAAGTCGACGCTGCTGCGGCTGATCGCCGACCTCGACGAGCCGGACTCCGGCTCGATCGCCGTGTTCGGCAAGACGGCCCGGCAGGCGAGGCTCGACCAGGACTACGGGATCGCGTTCCAGCAGGCGGGCCTCCTGCCGTGGCGCACGATCCGGGCGAACATCGCCCTGCCGCTGGAGCTGCACGGCGTCGCCGCGACCGCCCGGCGCTCGCGCGTCGACGAGCTGCTGGCGCTGGTCGGGCTCGGCGACTTCGCCGACTCCTACCCTGACCAGCTCTCCGGTGGGATGCAGCAGCGCGTCGCCATCGCGCGGGCGCTCGCCGAGAGCCCGCGCCTGCTCCTCATGGACGAGCCGTTCGGGGCGCTCGACGAGATGACCCGCGAGCGGATGCAGACGGAGCTGCTGCGGATCCGGCGCGAGACCGGCGCCGCCGTCGTCTTCGTCACCCATTCGATCCCGGAGGCGGTGTTCCTCTCGGACCGCGTCGTGGTGATGTCGCCGCGGCCGGGCAGGATCCGCGACGTCCTCCCGGTCGGACTCCCCGGAGCATCCGAGCGCGACGCGGCGGTCAGGGAGGACACGGCGTTCTTCCGCGACGTGAGCGCCGTGCGCGAGCTGCTGCACGGGGATCCCGCCGCCGTGCCGCGCGGAGTGGAGAACCGGTGAGCACGACGGCGCTGGCGCGCAGCGTGCTCGCGCCGCTCGTGCTCGGGATCGCCGCGGTCCTGCTCTGGCAGGCCGGGGTCACCGCTCTGGCGATCCAGCCGTTCGTGCTCCCGTCGCCGCTGGCGATCGGACGGGAGTTCGCCGCGAACCTCGGCTCCGTCGCCGAGGGCAGCGCGGTGACCGGCCGCAACGCGCTGGTCGGCCTGCTGGTCGGCGCGGTGCTGGCGGTCGTGGTCGCCGGGCTCTCGGCGCTCGCGCGGGTCTTCGACGGACTGGTCGCGCCGATCGTGGCCGCGGCCGCCGTCGTGCCGATCGTCGCCCTCGCTCCGGTGCTCTACACGATGTTCGGAGCGAACGCCGAGACCGCGAGGCAGCTCGTCGCGGCGCTCGCCGTGTTCGTGCCGGTGTACGTGACGACGCTGCGCGGGCTGCGGCAGGCCGCTCCGGTGCACCGCGACCTGCTGAAGGCCTACGCGGCGACCCCCTGGCAGACCGCCCGCACGATCACGCTGCCGGGAGCAGTGCCCTACGTCTTCACGGGGCTCCGCATCGCCTCCTCGCTCGCGGTGATCTCGGCGCTGGTCGCCGAGTACTTCGGCGGACCCGTGGGCGGGCTCGGCAAGTCGATCACGACGGCGGCCTCGGGCAGCGACTACGCGCTCGCCTACGCCTACGTCCTGGGCGCTGTGCTCGTCGGCCTCGCGTTCTACTGCGTGACGGCCGCGCTCGAGGCGTTCGCGCTGCGCCGCAGCCGGCTGCGCTGAGCGCGGCGCCGCGCGTCCCCTCACCCTCCTCGATCCTCCCGATTCCCGATTCCCGACTCCACCCGACGCACCATCCGCACCGCCCGCATCATCAGCGCCACCTGCACCACAGCGCCACCTGCACCACAGCACCACCTGCACCACAGCACCACCTGCACCGCCGCACCACGGGGCGCGCCGCACCGGCGACCCCGCAGACCGCACCAGGAGGACCCGTGACCAGACGCACCCGCATCACCCTGACGACGACCGCCGCCTTCGCGGCCGTGGGCCTCGCGCTCACCGGCTGCAGCGCCTCCGGCGGCTCCGACCCGGGGTCGGATTCCGGCTCCGGCGGCCTCACGCCGGTCACCCTGCAGCTGCAGTGGGTGGCCCAGGCGCAGTTCGCCGGGTACTACGCCGCGCTCGACCAGGGCTACTACGAGGACGAGGGCCTCGACGTGACGATCGCCGAGGGAGGCGGCGACATCGTCCCCCAGGACGTGCTCGCCTCGGGCGACGCGGACTACGCGATCTCCTGGGTGCCCAAGGTCCTCGGCTCGATCGAGCAGGGGGCCGGGATCACCGACGTCGCGCAGATCTTCGAGCGCAGCGCCACCACGCAGATCTCCTTCAAGGACAAGGGGATCACCTCGCCGGCCGACCTGGCCGGGAAGAGCGTGGGCAGCTGGGGCTACGGCAACGAGTGGGAGCTGTTCGCCGGCATGCAGAAGGACGGCGTCTCCCTCGACGACATCTCGCTGGTGCAGCAGCAGTTCGACATGAACGGCTTCCTCGCGGGCGACATCGACGCGGCCCAGGCGATGACCTACAACGAGTACGCCCAGGTCCTGGAGACCGTGAATCCCGCCACAGGCGAGCTGTACCAGCCGGACGATCTGAACGTCATCAGCTGGAACGACGTGGGCACCGCGATGCTCCAGGACGCGATCTGGGCGGACGCGGGCAGGCTCGCCGACGACGACGCGTACGCCGAGCAGACGGTCGCCTTCATCAAGGCCTCGATCAAGGGCTGGATCTTCGCGAAGGACGACCCGCAGGCGGCGGCCGACATCGTCACCGCGGCCGGATCCACGCTCGGCACCAGCCACCAGCTCTGGATGACCAACGAGGTCAACAAGCTGATCTGGCCCTCGACGAGCGGCGTCGGGATGATCGACGAGGCCGCGTGGCAGCAGACGGTCGACATCGCGAAGGAGACGGAGAACGAGACGGGGGCGACGATCATCAGCGCGGACCCGCCCGCCACCGCCTATTCGAACGAGTACGTCGAGAAGGCGCTCGCGGAGCTCGCCGACGAGGGAGTGGACACGAGCGGTGCCGACTACGCGCCGATCGACGTGACGCTGGAGGCCGGCGGCGCCTGAGCCCGGACTCCGCCCCTCCCGGCTTCTCCCGGCCCCTCCGGCCCCGGAGGGGGCCGGGAGGGGTAGGCTGGACCGTCGTGACTACTTTCAAGAAGACGCCGTTCACCGTGAACGTGCGCGACCTCGTGAGGCGACCGGGCGAGATGCGCGAGCACCGCCTCGAGCTCGAGGCGCCGGAGCAGTTCGGCGAGGGGATCGTCGCGGTCCGCAAGGGATCGGCCGTCGATCTCGACGTCCGGCTCGAGTCCGTGCACGAGGGGATCCTGGCCAGTGTCGAGGTGTCGGCGAGGGCCGACGGCGAGTGCAGCCGGTGCCTGACCGACATCTCCCTGCCTGTCGATGTCGAGTTCCAGGAACTTTTCGCGTACTCTTCTGACGAAGCTTTCGACTATGAGGTTCACGACGACCACGTGGATCTTGAACCTCTGGTCAGGGATGCGGTGGTTCTGTCGCTGCCGTTCCAGCCGGTCTGCCGGCCGGACTGTCCGGGCCTCGACCCCGTCACGGGGGAGCGGCTGGCCGATTCCTCCACGCCCGAACCCGAGGCGCCGCGCGACTCCCGGTGGGCCGCGCTCGCAGGGTTGAGCGAGGGGGACGGCGGGGCCGCAGCGCCCGGAGCTTCCACCGACAGAGCTTCCGCAGACAGCGGTGAGGGCGCGACCGCCCGCACCGAATCCGACTAGAGGTAGAGAAGAGAGAATCATGGCTGTTCCCAAGAGGAAGAAGTCCCGCGCGAACACCCACGCCCGTCGTTCGCAGTGGAAGGCCGAGGTCCCCACCCTCGTCAAGACCATCGAGAACGGCAAGGTCGTCTACAGCCTTCCCCACCGCGCCAAGGTCGTCGAGGACTCCGCGGGCACCGCGCTGTTCCTCGAGTACAAGGGCCGCAAGGTCGCCGACGTCTGATCCCGCTCCTGGTCCGCACGGCGCGGGGCGCACCGCCCCTCGACGAACGGACCGCGGTCCATGGTGAACCAGACCTCCGCACGACCCTCCAGCGACGACCGGTCGCGTCTGGAGGCCACGCTCGGCGTGAGCCTCGACGGTGAGCTCTTCGAGCTCGCCCTGACGCACCGGTCGTTCGCTTTCGAGCACGGCGGCATCCCGCACAACGAGCGCCTCGAGTTCCTCGGCGACTCGATCCTCGGGCAGGCCGTGACCGTCATGCTCTACACCGAGTACCCCGCCCTCAGCGAGGGCGACCTGGCCAAGCGCCGGGCGAGCCTGGTCTCGACCGTCGCGCTCGCCGAGATCGCCCGCGGCATCGGCCTGGGCGAGTTCCTCCGCCTCGGACGCGGCGAGGAGCTGACCGGCGGCCGCGACAAGGCGTCGATCCTCGCCGACACCGTCGAGGCCATCATCGGCGCCGTCTACCTGGGCACCGGCCCCGACGCGGCCCGCGACCTGGTGTTGCGCCTGATCGCCCCTCTGCGGGCCGATCCGCTCCGCTTCGGCGTCTCGATGGACCCGAAGACGAGCCTCCAGGAGGCGGCCGCCGAGCGCGGTGCGCCGGCCCCGCGCTACGAGATCGCCGCCACCGGCCCCGACCACAACAAGGTGTTCGTCGCCACCGTGATCGTCGGCGGACTCGTCACCGCCCGCGGCGAGGGGACGAGCAAGAAGGCGGCCGAGATGGCCGCCGCGCTCGACGCGTGGACGCGTCTGGCGGCCCCCGGCGCACCCGCCGCTCCCGCGGTCTCGGACTGACCGTGCCCGAGCTGCCCGAGGTCGAGGTGGTGCGGGCGGGCCTCGCTCCCGCGGTCACCGGCTCCCTGGTGACCGGCGTCGAGATCGTCGACGAGCGCTCGCTGAAGCGGCACGTGCATCCGCACGGGACCTTCGAGCGCCTGCTCGTCGGGCGCACGCTGGAAGCGGCGGTGCGGCGAGGCAAGTTCCTCTGGCTGCCCGCCGGCCGCGACGAGGCGCTGCTGGTGCACCTCGGCATGAGCGGCCAGGTGCTGCTGCGCACGGCGGATGCGGCGCTGCCGCGGCTGGCGCGCATCCGGATCGGGATCGAGCACCCCGAGCACGGCGAGCTCGCCCTGCACTTCGTCGACCAGCGGATCTTCGGCTCGATGGCGGTCGACGCTCTGGTGCCGACCCCGGACGGAGCGCCGGGCGGCTACGCGGGCGTGGAGGCCCGCGGAGGCGGCTGGCTGCGCGCCGTGCCCTCGCAGGTCGCGCACATCGCCCGCGATCCGCTCGACCCCTCCTTCGACCTGGGCTCGGTCGTCGCGTCGCTGGCGAGGAGGAGCAGCGGGATCAAGCGGGCGCTGCTCGACCAGACGCTCGTGAGCGGCATCGGGAACATCTACGCGGACGAGTCGCTGTGGGCGGCGGAGCTGCACCCGGAGCGGCCGAGCTCGTCGCTCGGCGAGGCGCGCATCCGCCGCCTCTTCGCCGAGGTCCGCTCGGTGCTCGAGCGGGCGCTGGCCGAGGGCGGCACCAGCTTCGATGCGCAGTACGTGAACGTGAACGGCGCCTCCGGCTACTTCTCGCACAGCCTGCACGCCTACGGGCAGACGGGGAAGCCGTGCGCCCGGTGCGGCGAGGCGATCGTGCGGGTGCCGTTCATGAACCGCTCCTCGCACCTCTGCCCGCACTGCCAGCAGCTGCCGCGCTGAGGCACCGGAAGGCGCCGCCTCAGGCGGCGGCGTCGGCGGGCGCCGGAGCGTACCGGGAGTGGACGACGAGCTCGCCCAGCAGCGTCGCGACGAGCGTGATGACGGCGGCGATCGCCAGGCCGAGCCAGAGTCCGACCAGCAGGGCGAGCGCGCCGACTCCGGCACCCGCGGCGATCAGGACGATCGCGGCCGCGCGGCGGAACCACGGCTGACCGGAGCCTCCCGCCAGGCGGGAGTCCGCAGCGAGGCCCGTGATCGTCGAGGTGACGACGACCGTCGTGACGTCCTTGACGGCGAGGTGGCGGGCGGTCGCGGCCTGGAGGCCCATCGCCCCGCCCAGCGCGCCGGTGACGGTGAAGGCGAGCGGCTCGGGGTGCTCGGGCACGACCGCGAGCACGATCGCCAGGACGCCGAGCAGGATGCCGACCACCGCGAAGAGCCAGGTCGAGCGCGAGGTCCAGCCCTTCTTCACCGGGCGGAGCACCCGGCCGCCGATCACGGCGCCGATCATGAAGGCGCCCAGCGCGATCAGGGGCCCGACCACGGGCAGGTCGGCCGCGCCGGAGAGGGCCATGCCGAGGATGACGACGTTGCCGGTCATGTTGCCGGCGAAGACGCGGTCGAGCCCGAGGTACCCGACGGCGTCGATGATGCCGGTCGAGAAGGTGAGGGCGAGCATCAGGCCGAGGGTCGCGCCCTCGGAGCGGGTGCGCAGGCGTCGGAACACGGGAGTCCTGTCGTCGGGGGCGGGTCTGGAGAATCGTGGCACACGCGTGCACATGCTCGAAACACGGCGCGGTTAGGGTCGGACGGCGCGGACGGGCCGCGCGGGAGGCGGACGCGCATGCGGTGGACGGAGTGGGCGGTGCAGCCCGGTGAGGGAGTGCCGCCGGGGGTGGACTACCTGCCGGCCGAGCCGGGTTCGGTGCTGTGGGGGCGCCTGCCGTGCGCGGCGGACGCCCCCGTGCTCACCGTCGACTCGGGGGCCGAGGTCGTCGTCGACACGCTCAGCCACGAGGGCGTGCTGGAGGATCAGGGCCGCGATCCGGTCGCCTTCTTCGGCCGCCACGGTGTCGCTCCGGAGGGGGTGCTGCGCGACGCGGTCGCGCTCGCCGCGGACGGGCCGTTCCGCGACGGCGAGACGGACGGGCCGCACGTGGTCACGGGGCCGATCGCCGTCCGGGGAGCGCTGCCGGGGGACCTGCTCCGGATGACCCTCCTCGAGGCCGAGCCGCGCGTGCCGTACGGAGTCGTCTCGAACCGGCACGGCCGCGGGGCGCTGCCGGGCGAGTACCCGCTGCAGGAGGGGCCGTTCAGCGTCTTCGCGCGCGTCGACGAGGACGCGCAGGGCGGTCTCCGCGGCGGGATCCCGCTGGTGCCGGGAGGGGAGCGGGCCGCCCGGTTCCCGCTCCGGCCGTTCCTCGGGATCATGGGCGTCGCCGTCGCAGGGGAGGAGCGCCCGCACTCCGTGCCGCCCGGTGCGCACGGGGGCAACATCGACATCGCACTGCTGACCGCCGGAACCAGCCTCTACCTTCCCGTGCAGGTCCCGGGCGCGCTCGCGTACGTCGGCGATCCCCACTTCGCGCAGGGCGACGGCGAGGTGGCGCTGACGGCGATGGAGGCGAGCCTGCGCGTCCGGGTGCGCCTGGAGGTCGTCCCGCGTGCCGAGGCGATCGCGGCGTTCGGGGAGCTGCTCGGGCCGATGGGGGAGACCGGCGAGTTCCTCGTGCCCACCGGGATGGACGAGGACCTGGACGTCGCCGTGCAGAAGTGCGTCCGCGCGGCCATCGCGCTGCTGGCGGCCCGCTACGGGATGGACCCGGCTCACGCCTACGCCTACCTCAGCGCGGCGACCGACTTCGACATCTCGCAGGTCGTCGACCTGGTGAAGGGCGTGCACGCCCGCGTCCGGACGGCCGACTTCGATGACTGACCCGCGGGTGACGACGCTCGAGGGTGACCTGCCGGACGGGCTGGTGGACGCGGTTCTGGCGTACGAGGCGGCGCTCGGGGCTGACGACGTCGCGGCGCTCGCCGACGCGTTCGTGGACGCGCCGACGACGCTCCGGGGCGACGCCTCCGGACTGCTCGTCGGCCACGCGGTCATCACCGGCTTCCGGGGTCGTCGCGGCGGGGCGCCGGTGCGGGAGCTGGTCGAGCTGCATGTGCGGGCGGTCGATGCGGACACGGCGCTCGTGGTCAGCGTGAACGCTCCGGCCCGTGGCGGGCGCGGGCTCGTCACGCAGCTGTGGTCGCGCGAGGGCGGGACCTGGAGGGTGCGCGCCGCGCAGGTGCAGGCGCCCTCGCCCGCGCTGGACCCCCGTGTCTGGCGGGCCGTCGGCGCGCCGCTCGTGCCGGCCGCCGGCTCCGGGACCCTCGACGGACTGGACGTCGCGGTCAAGGACCTCTTCGCGATCGAGGGCCAGCGGATCGGCGCGGGAGTGCCGGCCCGCCTCGCTTCCGCGCCGATCGAGGCGGCGACCGCTCCGGCCGTCGCGCAGCTGCTCGCAGCGGGAGCGTCGGTGCGCGGGATCGCTCAGACCGATGAGTTCGCCTACAGCATCGCCGGCCGGAACTCCGGCTACGGGACGCCGCCCAATCCGGCCGTGCCCGGAGCGATCCCGGGCGGATCGTCGAGCGGACCGGCGACCGCCGTGTCGCTCGGGCAGGCAGCCGTCGGGCTGGCGACCGACACCGCGGGATCGATCCGGGTACCCGCCTCCTACCAGGGCCTGTGGGGGCTGAGGACGACCCACGGTGCAGTGCCCGTCGAGGGGCTGCTGCCGCTGGCGCCGAGCTTCGACACCGTCGGGTGGCTGACGCGGGACCTCGGCACGCTGAGGCGGGTGGCCGAGGTCTGCCTGCCGTCCGGCCCGCCGGTGCGGAGTCTCGCGGTGGCGCCGGCACTGCTGGGCGGAGTGGACGCGGCCGTCCGGGCGGCGTTCGGATCGGCCGTCGGGAGGATGAGCACCGAGGAGGTCGAGCTGCCCCCCGTGGCGGAGATGCTCGAGGCGTTCCGGCTCGTGCAGGCGGCGGAGGCGTGGCGGTCGAGCGGCTCGTGGGTCGCGGCGCATCCGGGAGTGCTGGCGGCGGACGTGCAGGCGCGCTTCGACGCGGCCTCGCTCGTCGACGAGCAGACGGAGGCGGCCGCACGGGCGCGGGTCGCGGGGTTCCGGGAGGCGCTCGACCGTGCGCTCGAGGGGCGGGTGCTCCTCCTGCCGTCGACGTCGTCGGTGGCGCCGGCCCTCGATGCGTCGGCCGAGGCGATCGACGCGGCGCGGACGGCGACGCTCGGCCTGACCTGTGTCGCCGGGATCGGCGGGTATCCGGCGCTGTCGGTGCCGCGGTCGAGTGTCGGCGGCGCTCCGGTGGGGCTCTGCCTGGTGGGACCGCGGGGGTCGGATCTCGCGCTGCTGGAGCTGGCCGGCACGCTCTGAGGGGGCCACGCCCCGAGCTCGTCCTCTCCCTCGTCGTGAATCGGGGCGGACGCCGTGACCCGTTCTCCCGCTCTCCGCCCCTTTCTCTTTCTCTCTCGCTCTCTTTCTCTCTCGCTCTCTCGCTCCGTCCCTCCGTCGCTCCGTCCCTCGTCGTGGATCCGAGGCGGAAGCTGCGCCGTCGCGCCCGAGTCGCTGCGGTGATCGCTGTCCTCGGGTGCGATCTCAGCGGTGAGCACGGGCGCCGAGCCCGGAGGGTGGAACGGGCCCGGGTGCAGCGAGTGCGGGCTCGGTGGACCGGTTCGTCGGCGGGCGCGTCGGACGACCGGCTTCCACGGCTCGGCCATCGGCTGAGACAGGCCGCCGGCTCGGACCCGCGCGGCGCGAGCACGCCTGCTGGAGCACGCCCGCTGGAGCACGCCCGCTGGAGCACGCCCGCAGGAGCGCGGCTCCTTCCGCCGTCAGAACGGGGGCGGCGCATCGCTGAAGCTCGGCCTGCGCTGCGGCGGGGCTGGCGGCGCGGGCGGATCGGGTGGACGGGTGACCACGCGGCGGCCCGTGGGGGTGGTCCAGTCGGCCGATCCGTCGGGGTGGAGCGTGTAGGTCCAGCGGTCGCCGTGGCGGACGTGGTGGTGGGCGACGCAGAGCGACGCCAGGTTGTCGAGGGCGGTGGCGCCTCCGTGACGCCACTCGAGCGTGTGGTCGGCCTCGGCGGTCGCCGCGGGCCGGGTGCAGCCGGGGAAGCGGCATGTCCGGTCGCGCAGCTGGAGGGCGAGGCGCATCCGCGGGGGAGGGAGGCGGTGCGTGCCTCCGACGGAGACCACGGCGCCCGTGCTCGGATGGGTGAGCACCGGGGTGACGGCCGAGTCGGCTCCGAGGAGCTCGCGCGCGACGCCGGCCGGGATGAGGCCGTAGCCGTCCAGTTCCGCGGGGGTCTCGTCCTGCCCGGCCGCGGTGCTCGCGGCGAGGGTCAGACGTACCTCGGCCCGGATGCCGCGAGCGGACGTGCGCGGACGCTCGTCGCCCGGCGCCGTGCCGGACACGTCGCCGTCGCAGAGCAGGTCGACCAGGGCGTCGGCCCGCAGCTGCGCGAGCGTGCGCTCCTCCGCTGCACCGCTCCCGTCGCGGAGGGCGCGGGCGATCCGGTCGAGCCGCGCGAGCGCACCGAAAGCGGCCGGAGCGGGGAGGGTCGCGCAGAGCGTGGCCATGCCGTCCTGCTCGGGCGAGACCCGGACCGACCGGTCCTCCCGAGCGCGAGCGTGTCGGTCGGCCAGAGGACTCTCGTGGAGCTCGTCCCGCAGCCGGGTCAGGCGTCGCCGCAGCTGGGTCGGCGTCATCGAGGCGGCCAGTCCCGCGGCGCGCTCGTCGAACTCCGGGAGGGAGGCCGGCGGCAGGGTGGCCGCGACTCCGCAGATGATCTGCCCCGCCTCCCAGCGCACGCGCGCCTCGGCCAGCGCGGCGCGCGTGCAGGGCAGGTGGTCGACCAGCAGGCGGGCGTGCTCGAGCTCGCGCGCGGCCACACGCTCGGACACGGCGAGTGCGACGGCGAGCTCGGCCCGGACGGAGCGCTCCACGAGGTCGCGCGACTCGGCGGGAGACCCGCCGCGCGCGAACGCCTCCGGGCGACGCAGAGCAGCCGTGTACGCCTCGTGCAGCGCCTCGGCGGAGGCGAGGTGGAGCGGAGCCGCCGAGCGGGCGAGCAGCGCCGCGCGGTCGCCGAGGGCGCGGACCTCCTCGAGTCCCTGCCGCATCCCATCCGTCATACCCGTATTGAACCAGCGACCACCGACACGCGGGCCGCAGCTGCGTCCGATCGGGAGAACCCGCTCGCCGGACGGCCCTGTGGAGGAGGCTCGCCGCACCAGCGGACGTCGAGCCGGCTCCGATCAACCGGATCAGGACGATCCGCACAGGACCGACGTCGCCGTCAGCAGGACCACGAGGACGCCGATGACGACGAGGAGAGCTCCGCCCGCGGCCGTCAGGAACGGCGACTGCCCCGAAGGCCGGGCCCGTTGCCCGTGCTTCCGCAGCTGATCTCGGGCCCGCGCAGAGATCCGCTCGCTCTGAGTGATGAACACCACACCGAAGATGATCGCGATCGACGCCTAGGTGAGGGCGACGATCCGGTCCTCGATCACCGTCCGGAGGCCCTTCCCTCCATCACGGCCCTCCTGCCGACCAGCGTCTCGCGACCCTCCCCGACGACCCCCGCCACACCGCGAAACACCGGCGAAACGTCCGTCGCATAGGCTCTGCGGGTGAAACGACTGTTTCTCTCCCGCTCGTGAAGAGGTGGCCCATGACCGCGCCCGCACCGTTCCTCCCCGTCGATCCGCCGCCTCGCCTGCTGATGGGGCCGGGCCCGATCAACGCGGATCCGCGCGTCCTGCGTGCGATGTCGGCGCAGCTGGTCGGGCAGTACGACCCGTTCATGACGGCGACGATGACGGAGACGCAGGAGCTGTACCGGCAGGTGTTCCGCACCCGCAACGAGAAGACGATGCTCGTCGACGGCACGAGCCGTGCGGGCATCGAGGCGGCGCTGGTCTCGATGCTGGAGCCGGGCGACCGCGTGCTCGTGCCGGTCTTCGGGCGGTTCGGGCACCTCCTCCGGGAGATCGCGGAGCGCTGCGGCGCGGAGGTGCACGTGATCGAGGCCGAGTGGGGGCAGGTCTTCCCCGTCTCGGCGATCGCCGAGGCCCTGGCCCGGGTGAAGCCGAAGATGCTGGCCGTGGTCCACGGCGACACGTCGACCACCATGGCGCAGCCGCTGGAGGAGCTCGGCGCCCTCTGCGAGAAGCACGGCGCCCTCTTCTACACCGACGTCACCGCCTCCGTCGCGGGCAACGCCTTCGCGACCGACGAGCTCGGGCTCGACGCGGTCACCGCGGGGCTCCAGAAGTGCCTGGGCGGCCCGTCCGGATCGGCTCCCGTCACCTTCTCGGAGAAGGCCGTCGCGGTGATCGAGTCGCGCAAAAGCATCGAGGCGGGGATCCGCGACGAGGGCGACACTGTCAGCGCCCGCCGCGTCCGCTCCAACTACTTCGACCTCGGCATGATCTTCGACTACTGGGGGCCGCGCCGCCTCAACCACCACACCGAGGCGACCACGATGCTCTACGGCGCGCGCGAGTGCGCCCGCATCGTCGTCGAGGAGGGCCTGGACGAGACGGTCGCCCGCCACGCGCTGCACGGGTCGGCGATGCTCGCCGGAGTCCGCGGCCTCGATCTCGAGGTGTTCGGCGACGTCGGGCACAAGATGACGAACGTCGTCGCGGTGCGCATCCCGCAGGGCGTGAACGGTGACGCGGTGCGCGGGGAGATGCTCGCCGACTTCGGCATCGAGATCGGCACGTCCTTCGGGCCGCTGCACGGGAAGGTCTGGCGCATCGGCACGATGGGCTACAACGCCCGGACGGACGCGGTGCTGACCACCCTGGCGGCGCTGGAGGCGGTGCTGCGCCGCGCGGGCGCCTCCGTGCCGGTGGGCGGCGGAGTCGCGGGGGCCTACGAGGTCTACGGGGCGGCACGCGCATGACCGGCACCACCACGGACCCCGCCACCACGAC
>NZ_PSUE01000011.1:0-97691 GCF_002931645.1 Rathayibacter sp. AY2B5
CGACTCGGGCGTCGCGGGCGACTCGGGGAGGCGGAGGTCGGCGGTGTCGACGAGGGTCATCGTGTCCGCCTCCTCCGCACCGCCCTGATCGGGACGACGACCGCTCTGCTGGCCGTCCTGGTCGCGGCGGCGCTCCTGTTCCACGCGTCCGGCGGACGCTGGTTCATCGTGCAGACGCCCTCCATGGGCACGGCCGCCCCGGTCGGCACCCTCGTCCTCACCGAGCCGACGGCCCTCGAGGACGTCCGGGTCGGCGACGCGGTCAGCTTCCACCCCACCACCACGCCCGACGAGACCTACACCCACCGGGTCGTCGAGATCGCGGACGACGGCACGCTCCGCACCCAGGGCGACATCAACGGAGCCGTCGATCCGTGGGCCACCGGCCAGGACCAGCTCATCGGAGTCGTCACCACGGCGCTGCCGGTGCTCGGCTGGCTCGTGCGCGGCCTGCCGCTGCTGATCATCGGCGCCGTCCTCGTGCAGCTGCTCACCCGCTTCATCGCCTCGCCCACCCAGCGGGCGTCGATGCGGATCCTCGGCCTCTCGCTCGTCGCGTCCGTCACCGTCTTCGTGCTCCGCCCGCTGGTCGGCATCGTCGTCCTCGAGGCCACGGTCGACAGCGGCACGACGAACGCCACGCTCGTCTCGACGGGCGTCCTCCCCATCCGCGTGAGCGCCGAGGGCGCCGACCCCGTCGACCTGGTCTCCGGACAGGTCGGCCGCCTGCAGATCCCGGCGCACGACGGAGACGCCTACGCCCTCTCCTCCGCTCTGCACCTGCCGTTCTGGGGCTGGGTCCTCTTCGTCCTGCTCTGCGCGATCCCGGTGCTCTACACGGTCTTCGTCGGCCTCCCCGGCGAGCCGGAGCGAACCGCCGAGCGCGGCCGCCGCGCCGCCCGCGAGGAGGAGACGGCATGAGCCGGCACCGCCTCTCCGCCGCCTCGCCGGCCGCGCGGCTGCGCACCCTCCTCGCCCGCCCGAGGTCTGTCGTCGCCGCCCTCGCCGCCGCCGCCCTGGCCGCCGTGCTGCTCACCGCCCCTGCCACCTCCGGCGCGTACACCGCCTCGATCCTGAACTCGACCAACACGGTCGGCAGCGCCGCCGCGTTCTTCACCTGCGACGGCGCCCTCGCCGCCGACCGCGGGGCCGCGCTCTTCGCCTACACGCTCGCGCAGCCGAGCGGATCGACGACCGCGCCCGACACGGACTCCGGCCAGTACCCGGGCACCTACCGCTCCACCAGCATCTTCCCGACCGCGATGGCCAGCTCCGCCGCGACGCCCAAGGCCTGCCCGCGCGACGCGGGCGGCTCCTGGACGCCGAACGGCACCAACCAGTACCTGAGCACGCCGCTGGAGATCAGGAACCCCGGCACCTTCAGCACCGAGATCTGGTTCAAGACCACGAACGCGGGCGGCAAGCTCTTCAGCTTCAGCGCGGGAGCCACCGCTCCCGGCGGCCAGTACGACCGCCACACCTACATCGGTGCCGACGGCAAGCTCGTCTTCGGCGTCTACAACGGCGCCGCGCAGACCATCACGAGCACCCGAGCCGTCAACGACGGGCTCTGGCACCACGTCGTCTCCACGCTCTCGCCGACGGCGGGCATCGCGCTCTGGGTCGACGGCGTGAAGGTCGCCTCGAACAGCACGTACCGCACGGCCGAGAACACGACGGGCACCTGGAAGATCGGATACGACAGCCTGGGCGGCCAGTGGCCGAACGTCGGCTCCTCGTACTTCGGCGGGAGCCTGCGCTACGCCGCGGTGTACTCGACGGTCCTCACGCCGGAGCAGATCCAGACGCACTACGCGGCAGGACGCTGAGCGAACGGCCCGGTCGGCGGCGCCTCCGCAGCCCTAGGGTGAGCGGATGAGCACCCCCGCCCTCTCGCGCCGCGCCCGCTTCCACCAGCGGTTCCTCGTGGAGGAGCGCGTGATGGCCCCGGAGGCGCGCCGCGGCCTCGACCGGGCCGGCTTCGGCCTCATCGGCGTCGGCGTCGTCCTCTTCGCGGCCTTCACCGCGCAGGTCGCGAGCACCACCGGCCTCACCGTCCTCGATCCGGTCGTCGCCGAGTGGTTCCGCGAGAAGCGCTCCGCCGAGGGCACGGTCGTGATGGACGCGCTCGCCACCGTCTTCGGGCCGGTCTACCTGCCGGTCATCATCCTGGCGGTGCTCGTGCTCTGGTTCGTCCTCGCGCGGCACCTCTGGCGGCCGATCCTCCTGGCCGGCGGCATGCTCGTCGGGATGCTCAGCGTGCAGCTGGCCGCGCACCTCGTGATGCGGATGCGCCCGCCTGTCGAGTACATGCTGCTCGGGCCCGACGGGACCTTCTCGTTCCCCTCCGGCCACGTCACCGGCGTGAGCGACTTCTTCCTGATCACCACGTTCCTCCTCGCCTCCCGCCGCTCCTCCCGGAGCTGGATGATCGGGGGCTTCGCGCTCTCGCTCGGGATGATCGCCGGCCAGATCGTCGCCCGGCTCTACCTCGGCTACCACTGGCTGACCGACACGCTCGCCTCGGTGTCGCTCGCCCTGATCGTGCTCGGCTCGGTGATCGTGATCGACACCCGCCGGACCGCGGTCGTGCGGGGCCACGCGGACTGACCGGCGCGCCCCCCCCCTGCGGCGAGGAGCCGGCCGCGGGAGCAGGCCCTGTCGTCAGCCCCGGTCGGCCGGATCCTCCTCGGTGACGATCGGCACCGGCTCCGTCACGCCGATCGTGCTGACGATCGGGACGATCCCGGTGCGGGTGAACGGCTCCTCGGCGGCCGGCGCCGGCTCGTCGGGCAGCGGTGCGGGGTCGACCGCGGCCGGCGCCGACGGGTCGGACGCCGTGAGGCTGGATCCGCTGCCCGTCAACGTGACGTCCTGCCCTGCGTCCGTCTGCCCCGCTTCTGCGCCGTCGGGATAGAGGACGTCGGCGGCGAGGGCCTGCTCGATCCCGCGGTCCCGGCGGGTCCGGGCGCGGACCGGCGCCACCGCTCGCACGATCGGGGTGCGCAGGCGGCGGTAGGCGATCCGGCCGAGCGTGACTCCGCCGGCGAGGCCCAGCGCGATCATGCCCGCCTGGAGCAGGAGCTCGATCCCGGCGCTCGGGCCGGCGTTCGAGGTGAGGCCGAGGACGCCGCGGTAGAGGGTGAGGCCGGGCAGGAGGGGGACGATCGCGCACGCGGTCGTCACCACGGCGGGCACCCGCATCCGCTCGGCCAGCATCTCGCCGAGCAGGCCGATCGCCAGCGCCGGGAGGGCGTTGGCCATGAGCGGCGCGAAGCCCGAGGTGGTCAGCGAGTCGGAGACGAGGAACGCGCCGGCTCCGGTGAGGGCGGCGATGAGCGCGGGCCGCGGCGGGGTGTGCGACGAGAGTGCCCAGGCGCCGGCCGCGACCCCGGCGCCGAGCACCTGCACGGCGGCCGGCCAGGGGCGGGCGTAGGAGTCGACCAGCACCAGCTCGACCCCGAGCGAGCGCGCGCCGTCGAGCACCACGGCGATCCCGACGACGATGCCCAGCGTCAGCAGCCCGACCTCGAGCAGTCGGCCGCCCGCGGTGATCGGGAACCCGTTGATCGCGTCGTCCGCCGCTCCCACGAACGAGAGCCCGGCGAGGAGCACGACCACCCCCGACGCGACGACGAGCGCGGGCGGCAGCACCGCCAGCTCGACGGGCAGACGCGGCACGACCGCGAGCAGCACCACCGCCACTCCGGTCGCCAGCGCGGCGCCCGCGATCTGCTGGAAGAAGGCGGGCAGGCCCCAGCGGGCGAGCAGCTGGTTGACCAGGTCGATCGCGGCGGCCGTCGCGGCGGCGAGGAGCACGACGAGGGGTCCGCCCCCGAGCAGGAGCGCGACGCCCGCGGCCATCAGCGCGAGCGTGAGGGTGACGACTCCGCGGCGGTAGCGGTGCGGTTGGACGAGGATCGCGTCGAGCCGGTCGTGCGCGGCCTCGAACTGGTGCCGGGCCTCCTCGCGGGCCTCGGCGGAATCGACGGCATCGGCGACCCGCACCTCCGGCGAGCCCTCGGTGATGGCGGTGACGAGCGCCGTCACGCGAGCGAGCCGCTCGTAGTCGGCGCTGCGGGAGGGGACGACGCGCAGCACGCTCACGCTGGGGGAGTCGTCGCCTCCGTCGTGCACGACCAGGATCGACGTGAAGGTGAGGTCGACCTGGCACTCGATGCCGTACGCGCGGCACACCCGCTGGATCGTCTCGGTCACCTCGGCGGCCGCGGACCCCAGCGAGAGCAGCGTCTCGCCCAGCCGCACGGCCAGCTCGAGCACCCCGCGGACCGTCTGCTCGGCGAGGAGCGCCCGCTGCGCTCGACGGCTCACCGGGGCCGCGGGCCGCTGCCCGCCGAGCTTGCCGACGACCTGCTGCAGAAGACGAGGAGAGCGCACCGTCCAGGGTAGGCACGCAGGGGCCGGTCCGGGGACGGGTTGCGCCGGCTTTCCCGCGGATGTCCGAGCAGCAGTCCTCAGAAGCAGGCGAGCACCCGGGTCGTCAGCCAGAGGGCGGCCTCGAGCTCGGTGTGCAGCTCCCGGCCGAGGGCGAGCCAGCGCTCCTCCGCCTCGGCGCTCCTCCAGCCCTCGAACACGTCGCATCCGGACGCCCAGAGCTCCTGCCAGCGGAGCAGCGGTCCGTGCAGGGCCTCCGGGACGCCGATCGTACCCGGATCGTCGATCGGGCCGTCGACCGCCCAGAGCGGATACTCCGCGCAGTGGTCCGGGTACAGGCGGAGGTCGGCGAGCCGCCCCTCCCGATCGGCCCGCGCGCGGGCGAGGGTGTCCTCCTCGGTCGCGAACGGCGGGACGATCCACTCGATCTGCGTGACGGGATCGACGACTCGGCGTTCCACGGCTCCTCCTCCGCTCCTCGATGCGCGCACGACGGTAGCAGGGCCGTTCCGCGCCGCATCGGAGGGGGCCTGCCTACACTGGCGAGCGACTGCGTCCGCGAACGGGCGGGCGGGGCGAGGGGTGGGAGCGCATGAGGGTTCACGAGCGCGCGGTGCGGCACGGGCGGCTCCGGCGGCGGTCCGGGGTGCGGACAGTGGTGGTCGGGATCGCGGCGGTGGTCGGCGTCCTCGCTGTCAGCGCCACCTCGCTCGTGGCGATCGCGACGGTGAGCATCAGCCGGAACGTCGCCGACAACGCGGTCGACCTCGGCGTCGCTCCTCCCACCGCCGGGAACGTGCAGATGGGCGCGGTCGAGGGCGGTTTCGACGTCCTGGTGGTCGGCACCGACAACGACGCCACGCAGGGCGACACGTTCGGCGTCCGCGACGACACGCTCAACGACGTCAACATCCTGCTCCACGTCTCGGCCGACCATCGCAGCGCGACGGTGATCAGCTTCCCGCGCGACCTGATCCTGGACCGTCCCGCCTGCACGGACCCCGAGACGGGCGTCGTCACCGAGGCGGCCGCCGGCGTCCCGCTCAACTCCGCGTTCCAGTACGGCGGGCTCGCCTGCGTCAACGACACCCTGCAGCAGTTCACCGGCCTGACGGTGCCCTACGCCGGCTGGGTGTCCTTCAACGGCGTCATCGAGATGAGCAACGCCGTCGGCGGCGTCCCGATCTGCCTCACGGGTCCGATCCTCGACACCGACTCGGGCCTCGACCTGCCCGCCGGCACCTCCACCGTCTCCGGGTCGATGGCCCTCTCGTTCCTCCGCAGCCGCCACGGCGTCGGCGACCAGAGCGACCTCAGCCGCATCTCGTCGCAGCAGCAGTACCTGGCCTCCCTGATGCGCACCGTCCGCTCGGCCGACACCCTCTCGAACATCCCCGCCCTCTACGGACTCGCGCAGGCGACCTCGTCGAACGTGCACCTGTCGACCTCGCTCACGAGCCCGGCGACGATGATCTCGCTCGCCCTCGCGCTGAAGGACGTCGACCTCTCGAAGATGGTGTTCGTGCAGTACCCGGCGCTCGACGACCCGGACTATCCGGGCAAGGTCGTGCCGAACGCCGAGGTCGGCGCCGAGCTCATGAACCGCGTCCTCAACGACCAGCCGGTGACCCTCGCATCCGACGCTCCGGCGGAGGAGGCGCCCGCGGAGGAGGCGCCCGCGGACGGCGGCGCGGCTCCGACGGATCCCGCTCCCGTCGCCGTCGACGCTCCGGGTCAGACCGCGGCGGAGGAGACCTGCGCGGTGCCGTCCGACTGACCCGACAGGTCTCGCGACCGCGAAGGCGCCCGGGCGGTGTGCCCGGGCGCCTTCGTCGTGCGCGGTGCGCGGCCGTCTACGCGCGGCGGCGGCGGAGCACCGTCAGGGCGAGACCGCCGAGGATGCCGAAGGCGGCCAGGGCGAGCGGCGCGGTCGTCGAGACGCCGGTCGAGGCGAGGACGGGGCGGTGGCCGCCCGTCTGCGCCGCGGATCCGGAGCCGGCCGGGTGCACTGCGGGCCCGGCGCCGGCAGGGTGCGCCGTGACGGCGGCGACCGCGGCGGAGCAGTCGGCCTCTCCGGCGATCGGGTCCTCCTCCGTCAGCGTGTAGTCGTAGGAGGTGCTCGCC
The DNA here is from genome assembly GCF_002931645.1 of Rathayibacter sp. AY2B5. Classification (NCBI taxonomy): domain Bacteria; kingdom Bacillati; phylum Actinomycetota; class Actinomycetes; order Micrococcales; family Microbacteriaceae; genus Rathayibacter; species Rathayibacter sp. AY2B5. Next base: position 6,520 of record NZ_PSUE01000011.1, read on the forward strand.
ACGAGACCGCTCGACGTGCCGCGGGCGATGACGCAGTAGATCTCGCTCGCCGGGTCCTGCAGAGGGTACTCGCCGAGGGAGATCAGGCTCCAGCCGAGCCCGTCGACGCCGACCTCGAGGCTCGAGCCGCCGCCCGTGAGCGTCTGGCGCGCACCCGAGGTCGAGAAGACGCCGATCGAGACGGTCTCGTCCGCGCCGAAGCCGAGGAGAGCGCCACCGCTGGTGGGCTGTCCGTCCGCCGGGGCGGGCTCGGGCGAAGCCCCCTGGGGCCAGATCCGGATCGCGGTGCGCGAGGGGACCTGCTCCAGCGACGACGTCACGGAGCGTCCGCTGGTCTCTCCCGTGGCGGTGACGGAGAAGGTGCCCAGCTGGTCCGCCATGGTGTCGGCGTCGAGCAGGACGAAGGCCTCGCCCGAGAGCGGGGTCGGCGCGGGGGGCACGAGGGCGGAGGTGCTGCCGTCGGGCGCGGTGAGCGTGACGGACACGTCCTCGCCGCGGTCGAATCCGCGGAACGAGGCGACGACGCCGTAGATCCGGAACTCTCCGACCTGGATGTCCGCACCGGCCGGGAGCACCCCGCCGTCCTCCCGGTTCTGGAAGACGACGCTCGTGTCGGGCTGCGTCACGGTCAGCTCGACGGCATCGGAGGCGACACGGGCGCCCGAGGCGTCGAGTCCCTCCGCGACGACGGAGATCGTCTCGCCGGGGAGCGGGAGGTGGGGGTCCACCGCGACGCCGTCCGCGTCGGTGGGGAGCCAGTCCTGGAGGCGGAGCTCGCCGGAGGCGGTGATCACGCTGGTGGTGACGGCCTCCTCCGAGGCGCCGTCGCGGAGCACGACGACGGCGACGGTGCCGGGCTGGAAACCGGTCCCGGACACGTCCAGGCCGCCGGCCCAGCCCTCCGCCGAGGGGATCGCGGAGAACGCCGAGCCCGCTTCGTAGGTGGTGCGGTCGAGGGCGATCGCCAGGGGCGACTGCGCGCTCTCGACGGGCGCGGTGGTCGGAGCCGGAGTGGGCGCCGGAGTCGAGGCCGGCTGCGGCGTCGCCGTGGGCTCCGGAGTCGCGGTCGGCTCCGCGGTGGGAGCCGGCTCGGCCGGTGCGGGGCTCGAGGCGGCGTCAGGGACGACCTCGGTGGCCAGGGCGACGGACGGGAACGCGAGCGCCCCCAGCAGTGCCGCAGTGGTGATGATGGTGACGCCGTGGCGTCGTCGCGCAGAACGCACGATTCCTGCTTTCTCCGAGCCGCTGATCGCGGTCGGCTTCCCCATGAGCGGGGGACGATCGCCCCCTGTGGCCGAGTGTGTCCTATGCGGAACCTCAGCCTGTGCCAGATCCTGCAACGATCCGATCACGCCGCGCGGCGCGAGGTGACGGTTCGGTCACGGCCGGGCGCGGCGATTCTGACGGGCCGGTGGTCGTCGCTCTCCGGAGGCTCCTCAGGCCGGCGGCACGACCAGCAGGACCACGCCGATCGCGGCGCTCACCGCGGCGACCACGCACCAGCGCTCCGCCCGGGTTCCCGCGGGTCCGCGCGTCCGCGCCACGGCGCCGAGACCGATCGCGAGCACGGCGATGCCGATCTGCAGGGCCACCGTCGTCCGGATCAGCGCCCACGCCTCGAAGGCGCTCGCTCCGGTCGATCCGGTGGCGAGGAGCGGCACTCCGCCGACGCCCGCCGGGACGAGCAGCAGGCCGGATCCGATCGCCAGCGCCGCGATCAGGTGGGCGAGCACGTCGTCCAGCGCGGTCCGAGGCGGCGCGCCGACCGGCGCGAGGGCGGCGGTGCCGGGCCTGATCGCGACCGTGCGGAGGTGCATGGGGCGAGCGTAGGCCCGGACCGCACCCGAGCGGACCCCCTGCGGAGGCCCCTGTCCGGTGGGCATTCCGGGGGAGGATCGGCGCTGAGCGAGTAGTCGAGGGCCCCGCCCTCCGGTCGCTCGTCGACGCCGTCCGGGCGGCTCGCTTCACGCCCGTCAATCGCTGCTTCCGGTCCAGGTCCCTTCGATCACCTGGATCAGGTCGTGCCGCTCAGCGGGACCCAGGTGGGGTTCGAACTCGATGACGAGCCGGTCCGACCGGTAGACGTCCGTCGTGTTGTACACCGTCGCCTGCCGCGCGAGATCGAGGGAGTGGTAGCGGTGGATCGACGCCCCGGGCCCGTCGACGCCCTCCACGCACCCACGACGATCTCCGCAGGCCTCCCTGCTCGGAGCGGCAGCGCGCTCGAGTCCGTCCAGCTCCGCGCGGGTGACGTCCCGGATCGTGATCCTCGATCTCGAGTCGTCGAGGAGGAGCCCCGCTCCGAAGACGGCGGCTCCGCCGACGACGGCCCCGACGACGAGACCCGCCGCCCCGAAGACGACGGCGGTCCGGCCGACCGTTCCCGTGGCTCTGCTCGTCGCTGTCATGGAGGTCCTCTCTTCGGCCGGCTGCTCGGGCGGACGGCGGAGTGCCACCGCATCCGGAGAACCTCCCAGCGCGCATCGGCGGAGTCAAGAGCGCACACCTCGATGGCAGGAGATGTGGCGCGATCGTCGACGCAGAGGGTGCAGCAGCAGGCTCCGCATCCGCCCGGCGCCTCCGCCTCAGGCGCCGTCTCCGGCAGGATCAGGGGATGCGCCTGCAGACCCTCACCACCGGATCCGGACCGCGACACGTCGGGCTGGTGCACGGCCTCGGCGCGTCGGCGACGACCTGGGGGCCGTTCGTCGAGCGGCTCGTCGCGACCGGCCGCTACACGGTCACGGCCGTCGATCTGCGTGGGCACGGCGCGAGCCCGCGGGCGGAGTCGTACCGGATCGACGACATGGCCGCTGATCTGGTCGAGTCGCTGCCGGCGGGGCTCGACAGCGTGGTCGGCCACTCGCTCGGCGGCGCGGTGCTGCAGCGCGCCGTCGCCGCACTCGCGCCCGGCCGGGCCGTCTACCTCGATCCCGGGTTCGCCCTGTCGCTGCCGACGAGCGGCCTCGCCGGACGGCTGTTCTGGGCGGTGCCGCTCCTGTCGCTCGGCCTCGCTCAGCTCGGACAGGCGCGGGCGGGCGCCGCGGTCCGCGCCGCCTACAGCCCCGAGACCCGCGCGCTCCTCGACGACGCGAAGAAGCGGTTCGACGCGCGGATGGCCGTCGGCGTGTTCCGGGACGTCGCCTTCCACCCGGTCCCGGTCGAGGCGCCGACGGTCCCGTCGACGGTCGTGCTCTCCGACCAGTCGCCGGCGGTGCTGCCGGACGCCCTGGCCGCGCGGCTCGAGCAGCGGGGCTGGCAGGTGCGCCGGCTCCCGGGCGTGCACCACGACATGCAGCTCGAGGACCCGGACAGGACGTTCGCCGCGATCGCGGACGTGCTCTAGCCGCCCCCTCCGCGGGTCGGGCGCCGGTGAACGGGGATTCCGGGTGCATCCGTACCTCGCGGATCGAGACGGCGGGCGATCCCGGAGGCCCGCCCGCCGTCCCCCTGCGCCCGCCGTCAGCGGACGGTCGTCGCGGCGGTGTCGGCGTTGCTCCGGATCGACGGGTCCGGCGTCCTGACCGAGAACGCGGCGGCGAAGGCGGTCGCGGTGCCGGTGCCGGTGGCCGTGACGGTGATCCTCTCGGTGACGGTCCGCCCGTTCGCGAGACTCGAGCGCGGGAAGATCACGATGCTCCCGATGCGGCTGTACGAGCCCGTGGCGGACACGAACTGCACGGTCGGGGGGAGGATCACCTTCGAGTAGACGGACGTCGACGCGGAGGGTCCGGCGTTCTTCGTGATGATTGTGTACGTGAACGTCCTCCCCTTCACCGCGGTGGTCGGAGCGGAGACGTCGACGCGCAGGTCGGCCCTCGTGGTCGCCTTCTGCGGAGAGACGGTCAGCGTGCTCGCCGCCTCGACGGTGCCCGCCGGGTTCGCCGCGCGGAGGGTGAAGCCGTAGGTCCCCGCGGTGGTCGGGGTGCCCGTGAGGCGGCCTGAGCCGTCGAGGGCGAGCCCGGGAGGCAGAGTGCCCGACGCGACGGTGACGACCGGCATTGGCGATCCGGTCGCCGTGTACGTGAAGTCGTAGGCGGAGCCGACCACGCCGGCCGCGGCCGTCCCCGAGAGGGTCGGAGCGGTCGCCGCCGGTCCGACGGTGAGGGTGTGGGGCGCGCCGGTGGTGGTGCCGAAGGTGGTGCGGGCGGACACACTGAAGGAGGACGCTCCCTCGACGGTTGGGGTGCCGGAGAGGACGCCCGCGGAGGTGAGGGTCAGGCCGGCCGGGAGGGACCCGGAGGCGAGCTCGATCGTCGACGCGCCGCCGGTGGCGAAGGTGTAGGAGAAGGGCGTTCCGAGAGGCGCCGTCGCCGGAGGGGCGTCGGCCGTGAAGATGGGCCGAGCGCCGAGGGCGAGGCTGTGGAAGCTGCCGCCGGACACGGCGGTGGCGCCGGTGAGTCCCGCCGGCACGGAGGCCTCTCCGAAGCCGTCGTAGCCCCAGGCGGTGACGGTGCCGTCGCGGCGCACAGCGAGGCTGTGGTACCCGCCGGCGGCGACGGCGGTGACGTCCGCGAGGCCGTCGGGGACATCGGACTGGCCGTCGCTGTCGCTGCCCCAGGCGACGACGGTCCCGTCCGAGCGCAGCGCGAGGCTGTGAGAGGCTCCGGCGGAGACGGCGGTGACGCCGGTGAGTCCCGGGGGCACGTCGGTCTGCCCGAAGGCGTCGTCTCCCCAGGCGGTGACGGTGCCGTCGCGGTGCAGCGCGAGGTCGTGGAATCGGCCGGCGGCGATGGCGACGACTCCGCTGAGCCCGTCCGGCACGGTCGCCTGGCCGTAGAAGTCGTATCCCCAGGCGGTGACGGTCCCGTCGCCGTGCAGGGCGAGGTTGTGGTAGCCGCCGGCAGCGATGGCGGTGACGTCGGCGAGCCCGTCCGGCACTGTGGCCTGCCCGTCGCCGTCGTCGCCCCAGGCGGTGACGGTCCCGTCTCTCCGCAGGGCGAGGCTGTGGTTCACGCCGGCGTCGACGGCGACGACGTCGTCCAGACCGGTCGGCACGGTGGCCTGCCCGCTGCTGTCCTCGCCCCAGGCGGCGACGGTGCCGTCGCTGCGCAGGGCGAGGCTGTGGGAGCCGCCCGCGGCGATCGCCGTCGCGTCGGTGAGCCCAGCCGGCGCAGTGACCTGCCCGCTGGAGTCGTCACCCCAGCCGACGACACCGGTCGCAGCGGGAGCCGCGGCGACCGCGGACAGGGGAGCCGTGGTCCCGAGGAGGAGCGCGACGGTCGCCGTCAGCGCGAGCAGGCCGAGCGCCGGCCGAGGCCTCGTCCTCCGCTCAGGGGTCGAGCGGGCCGTGCCGGCGTCCGGGTCGGTCGGGCGGGAGGCGGAGGGAGAGCGCATGCTGGAGCCTTCGATCGGGTCGACCGTGGGCGGCCGTCTCCGAACAGTGGCACCCGGTCCCACCGCGGACAACAGCCTCTAGCGGACATGTCCGCAACAGGGCAGGGGCCGGTGCGCGGAGGACGCGTCGCCTCGTCTCGTCCCCCGCGGAGCATCCCCCTCCGGTGCCCGGGGGCGGTCCCGCCGGATCGCGCGCAGGCGTCTCGCGCGGACCGATCGCGGCGAGACGTTCTCCTCCCGGCCACCCGTGCCGGACGGCCCGGCCCCTACCGTGGCCGCATGACAGCAGCGGAGTCAGGACGTCCCGGAGCCCGAGAGCGGAGCTCGAGCCGGATCCTCGTGGCCGGCGCCCTGCTGCTCGCCTCGGCCGGGCTGCAGCAGCTCGCAGCCGTCCAGCGCTGGGCCGTCGCCGGGCCGATCCTGGGCGAGCAGGCGATCGAGGACCACCGGTACGACTACTCGTGGCCCGCCGATCCGTGGGAGAACGTCGGATCGGCAGCGCAGCTGCTCGGGATCGGGCACCTCCTCGTCGCTCTCGCCGTCCTCGCCGCGGTCGGTCCGGGACGGCGGCGCCCGGTCGCGGTGATGCGGACCGTGGTCGCCGCGGCGTTCGGCTGCCTCGGCCTGCACGCGGTCCTGTCAGGGATCCTCGGCGCACCGACGATCCTGCAGGCGATGCTCCCGGCGGTCGTGCTGGGCCTGGTCGCGCCCACCGCTCTTCTCGCGCTCGCGGTCCTCGTGGCGAGGACGTCGCCCCTCCGCGCAGCGTCGTTCGTCCTCCTGATCGGATCGACGCTGCCCGGCTACCTCGTCGCGACGTTCGCGATCGCTCCCGCGCTCGTCGGCTCCCAGTCGTACGACACCACGCCCTGGACGGAGTCGGTCGTCGCCGCCTCGGTGGCGCTCGCCGGGGCGCCGCTCCTGCTCGAAGCGCTGATCCGCTCGATCGTGCATCGCGCGGGGGCCGTGCCGCGTCGCGAGTCGCCGGGAGCCGACGCGTCCTGATCGAACGGCGGGCTCACCCGGCCCGCTCGGTTGTGCCGATCCCCCCGGACGCGAGGAAGGGCCGCCCCGAGGGACGGCCCTTCCTGCGACTCCGCCGGCCCGCGCTCCTCCAGAGGAGCCGGGCCGACGAGTGCTCAGTGCTGGCGGATCTTGTCGATCAGCTTCCCGCCGATGTCCTTGACCTTGTCGGTGATGGGGGTGCTCGACTTCGGGCGCTCGGTGACGGTGAACGGCAGGGTGATCGCCTTGCCGGTCTGGTCGCCGGTCACCGTGACGCTGTAGTCGCCGGGCGTGGTGGGCGCCTTCGCCGTGACGGTGAGGCCGCCGCCGGCGAGGTCGCGGGTCGCGGTGCGGTCCGTGAAGAGGGGCGCGGAGCCGATCAGCTGCGTGTCTCCGTTGAAGCCCTTCGCGGTGAGAGTGACGTCGGCTCCGGGGGCGAACGACGAGCCGGAGAGCTCGGCGGTGGCTCCGAAGCTCATCGAGCGGATGTCGCGGTCCACTCCGAGCGCGTTCGTGATGGTGAAGAACGTGTCGGTCTGGTCGGTGAGCCCGGCGACGTTCGCCGCGCCCGGTCCGTAGGCGGCGATGCGCAGCTGCGTTCCGGTGTGCTGCTGCGATCCGCCCTCGGCGGCGGTGCCATACGACACCTTCATGGTGCTGCCGTCGGCGGTCTTCAGCGCGGTGCTGAGCGAGGTCGGCGGGGTCGAGTCGACGATCTGGCTGGAGTGGGCGTGGTCGGCGGTGACGATGACGAGGGTGTTCCCGTCCGCCTCGGCGAACGCGAGCGCGGCCTGGACGGCCTCGTCGAGGTCGACGGTCTCGCCGATCTGGCCGCACGCGTTCGCGGCGTGGTCCTGCTTGTCGATGCTCGCGCCCTCGACCTGGAGGAAGAAGCCCTTGTCGCCGGTGTCGAGGAGGTCGATCGCCTTCTCGGTCATGGAGCGGAGCGTCGGCTGCTCGGCCGGACGGTCGGGGTTCGCGACGCAGGTCTGCGGGGCGGCGTCCGCTCCGCCGACCGTCGCCGGGGTGGGCGCGTAGCGGACGGGCAGGTTGCCGGAGTTGAACAGTCCGAGCACGGGCGTGTCCTGGTCGGCGACGGTCAGCGCGTCGAGCTGCGCGGCGGTGGCGGCAGTCGTGGCGTCCCCGAGCACCTGGAAGCCGCGCTCCGCGGCCTGCTGGAACAGCGGCTCGCCGCTCCAGTCGCCGGCGCGGGCGACCTGCGCGAAGCTGGCCGAGCCTCCGCCGAGGGTCAGGTCGGCGCGGGTGTCGAGGATCTGCTCGCTGATCGAGCCGAGTCCGCCGTTCTCCAGCGCGTCGTCGCCGCAGCTCGCGCTGTCGGGTCCGTAGCAGCTGCGGGCGTCGACGTGGGCGGCCTGCACGGCCGGGGTGGCGTCCTGGATCTCGGCGGTGGTGACGTTGCCGGTCTTCAGGCCGTTCGCCTTCGCGATCTCGAGGAGGGTGTCCTTGCGCTGCTGGTCGATGTCGACCGAGATGGCGTTGTCGTAGGTCTTGGTGCCGGTGGCCCAGGCGCTGCCGGTGGCGGCGGAGTCGGGCACGTAGTCCGGGGCGCCCTTGACGGCGCCCGTCGCCGGGTCGTCCGCGCGGTAGAGCGAGTAGGTCGTGTACTGGCCGGTGATCGGCAGGGCGTCGATCCCGGGGAAGCGGCCGGCCGCTCCGTACTGGTAGTTGCGAGCGACGGTGATCTCCGAATCGCCCATGCCGTCCCCGACGAGGAGGATGACGTTCTTCGCGTCCTGCTCCTTCACCGCTGCGCGCAGCGAGTCGGAGAGGTCGGCGTCGACCGGGGAGATGCGGGCGGCTCCGCCGGTGGCGGAGAGGTCGGCGGCACCGACAGCAGTGGCGGCGCCGGGTGCGGCCAGGGCGGCGGCGCAGACCAGAGCAGCGGCCGAGAGGGCCAGAGCGGAGCGTCCGCGGTTCGCGGAGCGGAACAGTCGTGTCACGTCGTGGACTCCTTGAGAGGTGAGACCCCGGAAAGGGGCACGCTCATCTCACTCCTCATCGCCGCGTCGGTGGGTGAACGGTGATGCATAGCTGAGTGAACTTTCCGACGAGGGCTCTCGGCCAAGGCGGCCCGCCGGAGCGTCCTGCCGACCGGCGTCCTGCCGACCGGCGCTCACCGGGAGCGTCGGTCGGCAGGGGCGCGGTCGCCGGGAGCCTTTCGGGTCAGCGCTGGACGAGCGGGACGGCGATGTCCGTGACGTTCGCGCCGATGGCGCCGAGCGGAGTCGCCGTGCCGTTCAGCAGTCCGATCTCGTAGAGCGACCCGTTGACGGCGGCGAGGCCGACCGAGCCGATGGAGCTGCCGTTGCGGAGGACGGAGTAGATGTCGAAGCCGGTCGCACCCGCTGCGTCGAGGCCGAGCTTCCCGGTCGGCGCCAGGGTGCCGGCGTTGGCCGGGGACTGGATCGCGATCTGGTCGAGGGCCGTGTCGAGGACGAACAGGGTGGTCGCGCTGTTCGCGTCGAGGTCGTTGTTCGTGTACGCGGCCCCGGCGACACCGGTGGCCACGGCGGGCGCGGCGTAGCTGAGCGTGCCGTCGGCGACCGTCGCGGCGCCCGCGGTGGCGAACGGCTGACGGAGGTTCTGGCCCGTGTCGCTGACCACGCGGAGCGCGTTCGCGGCGGGGTTGAAGTCGACGCCGAAGGAGGTGCCGCTCAGCGCCACGGTGAGACGGGTCACCTGGGTGGCCGCGCCGGTGGACGGGTTGATGGAGTAGACGCCGGCGCTCGCCGCGTTGTCGCCGACGCCGTAGAGGGCGCCGTCCTGGACGCGGTAGTCGATGCCGATGAGCGCGGTGTCGCCGCCGGTCAGGCCGCTGACGGCGACGCGGTTCGTGACCTTGCCGGGCTTGGTCGGGTTGAACTGCACGAGCTTCGTGCCGCCGTCGGAGAGTCCGACGACCCGCAGCTTCGCCGCCACGGAGCGGACCGCGTTGATCAGGTTCCTGTCCGACGCGCTGCTGGAGTCGCTGGTCGCCGCGGCCGGAGCGACGCTGCTCGCACCGGCGAGCACGGGTGCCACCGCCATCACGCCCGCGACGGCGACAGCTGCAATACCGACTCTGATTTTCCTGGTCATCGTGCACTCCTCGAGACTTGCGGTCGCCGGAGATCGGCGGCTCGGAGGGGGATACCGTCCGGAGCGCGCGAGCGTTCATCCGATCCGGAGATCCGTGCCCCGTCACTCCGGCGAGCCGTCGGCGAACCGTCGGAGCGCGGCGGCGTAGCGGTCCGGGTCCCGGTGGTCGCTGTCGGTCAGGATCAGCACCGAGCCGGAGACGGCGCGGGTGTACTCGCTGCGGCAGGGGAGGGTGACCACCGTCCTCAGTCCGGCCTCCCAGGCGGGGACGAGGGAGCCGAGGCAGCGCCGCTCGGGGGCGGCGTCCAGCGGGACGTCCCGCGCGTCCATCTGGGTGGATCGCAGCTCGTCGTGCCAGGCGCTGAAAGGCGCTCCGAGGGAGTCGTCGCCGAAGCGCTCCCGCCAGCCGGGGCCGCGCGCGAGGTCGAGGAGGCGTGCGCGCTCGGGGGATCCGTCGGCGGTGCTGGAGAGCTGCCGGAGGAGCGGGCCGGTCTCGACCGCCAGATGCTCGACGCAGTCCTGCCACAGCTGAGGCCAGGCGCGCTGCTCGTCGGCGCCGGGCTCCGCCGACCCGACCCGCTCCGGGGACCGCTCGAGCGGCGGAGGCCCGTCGACCGCCGGAGTGAAGCCCCACGCTTCGCGGATCCAGAGGAGCTCGAGCAGCGCCGAGGGGTTGTCCTCGACCGTGATGACCATCTGCGACGGCCAGGGGTCGCCGGGAAGAGGACGGGATGCGCGCATGGGAGGGGCTCCTTCCGAGGGGATGAGGTCGGATCGTGCCGGAGAAGGCTCCAGGGAGGCTGGGCTCGCGTCGGCCGACGCGCCACTCCTCCCGGCGACCGGCGGCATCGCCGATGATCGTCCCCGCCGGCGATCGAGGACGGCGCCGAGCGCCTCCCGAATGTCGGTGCCCCCGACCTACACTCGGACGCGTTCGAACACCCGTTCGATACCACGAGGAGGGAGCCGACCATGGGCGTGACCGTCGTGGAGCGCATCGCGACCCCCGCCTCGGACGCCGTCGCCGTTATGTTCCTCGTCACCAGCGAGGCGGTGGCGGCCGGATTCCCGTCGCCGGCGCAGGACTACTTCGACGGGTCCCTCGACCTCAACGACCACCTGATCCGCGACAGGACGTCGACGTTCATCGTCCGTGTCTCGGGCGAGAGCATGGTCGGCGCGGGCATCAGCGACGGCGACGAGCTCGTGGTCGACCGGTCGATCACGCCGACGCACGGGAGCGTCGTCATCGCGATCCTCGACGGCGAGCTGACCGTCAAGCGCCTCGAGCTGCACTCCGGGGGAGTGGTCCTGCGGGCCGAGAACCCGGAGTACCCGCCGATCCACGTCGCCGAGCTGAGCGACCTCCAGGTGTGGGGCGTCGTCACCGTTTGCCTCCACCGGCTGCACCGTGCGCTCTGAGCGGCGCATCGCCCTGGTCGACGTGAACTCGTTCTACGTCTCCTGCGAGCGGCTGTTCGATCCGAGGCTCGCGGGCCGGCCGGTCGTCGTCCTCTCGAACAACGACGGCTGCGTCGTCGCCCGCTCCGACGAGGTGAAGAGGCTCGGGATCGAGAACGGCACGCCCTGGTTCCAGATCGAGCCGCTCATCCGCTCCGGTCGCCTCCCGGAGGTGATCGCCCGATCGAGCAACTACGAGCTGTACGGCGAGCTGTCCGCGCGCGTGATGGAGCTGCTGGGCCGCTACTCCGCCTGGCAGGAGGTGTACTCGATCGACGAGTCCTTCCTCGGCGTCGACGGCGACGTGGCGGAGCGGGCGAAGGTCGGCCGGGCGATGCGGGCGGCCGTCGCGAAGAACGTCGGGCTGCCCGTCTGCGTCGGCTTCGGCCCGAGCAAGACGCTCGCGAAGTTCGTCAACAAGGGCGGAGCGAAGAAGCACCCGCGCCTGGGGGGCGTCTGCGACACCGACTGGTACACGCCCGAGCAGCTCGACGCGCTCATGGCCTCCCAGCACGTCACCGAGCTGTGGGGCGTCGCCGGCCGCACAGGGAAGCGCCTCGCGGAGCTGTCCATCCACACCGTCCGCGACCTCCGCGACGCGGACCCCGCGCTGATCCGCAAGAAGTTCTCGGTCGTCCTGCAGCGCTCCGTCTACGAGCTGCGCGGCGTCGACTGCATCCCCCTCGAGGCCGCTCGCACCGTCCGCGACCAGCTGATCTTCTCCCGGTCGTTCGCCACTCCCGTGACGACGATCGCGGGCATGGAGCAGGTGCTCTCCGTCTACGCGCAGCGCGCCGCCCACCGCCTCCGCGGTCAGGAGTCGGTCACCAGGACGATGAGCGTGTTCGCGTCGACGTCGCCGTTCGCGGACGCGCCGTACGAGTCCGCCGGCGGCCTGGCCGGCTTCCCCGTCCCCACGGACGACCCGGTGGCGATGGTGAGGGCCGCGATCGGCACCCTGCGCCCGCGGCTGCGGGAGGGCGCGCGCTACGTGCGGGCCGGCGTCATCCTCACGAACCTGTCGCCTCGGAACTCCCACGCGCTGCTCGAGATCTTCGACACCGCCTTCGACACGAAGGGCCTCGGCGCCACCATCGACGCCGTGACGAAGCGCCACGGCCGGTCCGCGGTCGGCCTCGGGCTGGCGGGCATCCGCACGGGGCCGGTGTGGACGATGAAGCGCGACGCCCTCTCGCTCCGGGCGACGACGCACTGGGGCGAGCTGGCGACGGCCCACGCGCGGTGAGCCCGCCGGCGGGGAGATCGGGTCATCCGACGCGTAGGCGCCCGGGGCGCTCTCGGGCAGGCTCGTCGCCATCGACGAGTGTCGGTGCGGGGACGGCGGGAGGACCCATGGCCGAGAGCTGGCAGGACGCGTCGGTGCGGGGCGTCGCGATGATCGAGAACGAGCTGGTCGTGCGCGACTTCCTCGAGGTGTGGAGCGCTCGCGACAGCCGCCAGCTCATCCCGTTCCTGCATCCGGAGGTCGTCTACAGCGCGTCGAGTTCGCAGGAGATCGCGGGGCGGGCGCGGGTCCTCGACATGTGCGACGAGGTCCACCGGGCGTTCACCGAGATCCGGATCGCCCTCGTCACGATCGCCGTCGCCGGCAGCGTCGTCCTCACCGAGCACGCCCTGCACCTCCGCTCGGACACGGGGGAGGGCCACTGGCTCCGCTGCTTCGGGAGCTACGAGCTCCGCGGAGAGCAGATCGTCACCTGGCGGCAGCTCCATGGCTGAGGGCCTCGCGTGACGGCGGTGACCGGGCCCGCGCGCCTCAGGCTCGCCCTGGTGCTGCTGGCGATCGCCTCGGGCGCGACCGACGCGTTCGCGTTCCTCCTGCTCGGCGGCATCTTCACCGCGAACATGACGGGCAACCTGGTGCTGCTGGGGCTGTACCCCCGCTCCGCCTGGCTGACGACCGCGGCCGGAGCGGTCACGGCGATCGTCTTCTTCGCCGGAGCGGTCTACGCCGGGTTCCGCACGACGCGGGCGCGCACGTCGTCGACCGGCGACGGGAGACGTCCGCTCCGCGCGATCGCCCTCGTGGGGGTCGTCCTCCAGCTCGCCGTCGCGGTCGCCTGGCCGACGGTGCAGGGCGGCAGATCGCTGCTCGTGGACTGCGCGTTCATCGCGACCAGCGCGGCGGCGCTCGGGCTGCAGACCGTGCTCGCGAAGCGGATCTCCGGCGCCGCCGGCCTGACGACCACGTTCGTCACGGGCACGCTCACGAGCCTGATGCAGGAGCTCGCCGAGCGCTCGTCCGGGTCGAGGACCCTCCAGGCGCTCATCGTCGCGAGCCTCGCGGTCGGGGCCGTCGTCGGAGCGGCGACCGTGACGCTCGCTCCGGCCTGGGCTCCGACGCCGGCCCTCGTGCTCTCGGCGCTCGCCGTCGTGCTGCTCTTCGCACACCGGACGCGAGCCGTGCCCGCGGGAGCGGAGCCCGGGGCCCCGCGTCCCGCGTGACCGGAATCAGGCGTCGAGCGCCCACTTCGGCCGGACCCAGTGGCAGGTGTAGCCGCCGGGGTGCTTGCGCAGGTAGTCCTGGTGCTCCTCCTCGGCGTCCCAGAACTCGCCGGCGGGCTCGACCTCGGTGACGACCGGTCCGGGCCAGCGGCCCGACGCGTCGATCTCGGTGATCGTCTGACGCGCGACCCTCTCCTGCTCAGGCGAGAGGAAGAGGATCACGGAGCGGTAGGCCGTGCCGATGTCGTTGCCCTGACGGTTCTTCGTCGTCGGGTCGTGCACCTGGAAGAAGAACTCGAGCAGGTCGCGGTAGGAGAGCTGCTCGGGATCGAACTCGATCTCGACCGCCTCCGCGTGGTCGCCGTGGTGGCGGTAGGTCGCGTTCGGCGTGCTGCCGCCGGCGTACCCGGCGCGGGTGCTGAAGACGCCCGGCATGTCGCGGATGAGCTCCTGGAGCCCCCAGAAGCATCCGCCCGCGAGGATCGCGCGCTCCTCGGCCATCAGACGCCTGCCTTCGTGTCGTGCGCGGACTCGCGCGGAGAGATCATCATGCGGGCAAGTCCATCACGACCGGGGACGTCGCGGCGAGCGTCGGACGACTCTCGGAGCAGACCGTCGGCGGGGGAGCGGGGCGTGTCCCGCCCGAGCGCTCCGTCACTGCGATCGGTACGCCGGCGGAGATGCACCGGTGGGAACGAGTCATCTGACCGGGTCGCTCCGGGTGCCCCCGTTCCTACGCTCGTCGGTACAACCGAGGAGAGAGCGGAGCCGACCATGGAGCAGCCGAACGTCGAGACGCGCAGTGCACGGCGGGTGATCGAGACCCTGACCGCCAACGGCGTGAAGTACGTCTTCGGGATCCCGGGAGCGAAGATCGACGCGGTCTTCGACGTCCTCGCCGACGAGGGGCCGGAGCTGATCGTCTGCCGGCACGAGCAGAACGCCGCCTTCATGGCCGCCGCGGTGGGACGGCTCACGGGCAGCCCGGGTGTCGTCCTCGTGACCTCCGGTCCCGGCACGACCAACCTCGCCACCGGCCTGCTCACGGCCAACACGGAGCAGGACCCGGTCGTCGCGCTCGCCGGGGCCGTGCAGCTCTCCGACCGCCTCAAGCGCACGCACCAGTCGATGGATGCGGCCGCCTTCCTCTCCACCGTGACGAAGTACACGGTCGAGTCGACGGATCCGGACGACGTCTCGGAGGCGGTCAGCAACGCCTTCCGCGCCGCGGTCACCGAGCCCCGAGGCGCCGCGGCGGTCGTCCTCTCGGCCAGCGTGATGGCCGCGGCGACCTCGCAGGTCATCACCCGGGCGGCCACGGGGCCGACGAGCGGTCCGGCGCGCGCCGAGGACCTCACCCACGCCGCCGACCTGATCAACACCGCGGAGCGGCCCGTCCTCCTCGTGGGACTCCGCGCGTCGGAGCCGGCGACCGTGGCGGCACTGCGGGTCCTGATCAGCGAGACGGAGCTGCCGGTGATCGAGACGTTCCAGGCGGCCGGCCTCGTCTCCCGCGAGCTCGAGGACCACTACCTCGGCCGCGTCGGCCTGTTCAAGAACCAGCCCGCCGACCTCGCCCTCGCCGAGTCCGATCTCGTCGTCGCGATCGGCTACGACGCCGTCGAGTACGACCCGGTGATCTGGAACAGCGACGTCGACCGCCGGGTCGTCCACATCGACTCCGTCGACGCCCCGCTGGACAACCACTACCTGCCCGCGCTGGAGCTGAAGGGCGACCTCGCGCAGACCGTCGCGGCCCTCACGCCGCTCGTCTCCGGCCTGCAGCTCGACGAGGACGCGGCCGACCGGGTCGCCCGGCACCGGAGCGAGCTGGAGCGGATCGACGACGCGGCGCGGACGGCCGAGGCGGCTCCCGGGACCGTCGATCCCGCCCGCCTCCTGCTCCTGATGCGCGACCTGCTCTCGGACGACGCCACCGTGGCCTGCGACATCGGCTCGAACTACATCTTCATGGCCCGGCACTTCCGGGTGTACGAGCCCAAGCACCTGCTCTTCTCGAACGGGCAGCAGACCCTCGGCGTCTCCTTCCCGTGGGGGATGGCGGCGAGCCTCCTGCGCCCCGGGACCCCGGTGGTCTCCGTCTCGGGCGACGGAGGCTTCCTGTTCTCCGCGACGGAGATCGAGACGGCGACGCGGCTCGGCCTCTCGTTCACGCACGTGATCATGCGGGACGACACCTACGACATGGTCGGCTTCCAGCAGCTGCTGAAGTACGGCCGCAAGTCCGGGGTCCAGCTCGGCGACTACGACATCGAGAAGTTCGCCGCGGCGTTCGGCGCCACGGGCAGGCGGGTGAGCGGCCTCGCCGAGTTCGAGGAGGCCTTCCGCGCCTCCCTCGCCGAGCCGGGCGTCTCGATCATCGACGTCGCGGTGGACTACAGCCGCAACGTCGACATCGCCGCCCACCTCATCGAGGACGCCTTCGAATGAGCACGCACACGGTCGACTCGACCGACGACTACGCGATCTACCAGAGCTCGACCATGGCCGCGCTGCTGGCCGGGGTCTACGACGGGGACCTGACGATCCGCGAGCTGCTCACCCACGGCGATCTCGGCCTGGGCACCTTCAACCACCTGGACGGCGAGATGGTGATCGTCGACGGCGTCTGCTACCACCTGCGCAGCGACGGCTCCGTCCAGGTCGCGGACGGCGACGACCGGACGCCCTTCGCGGCCGTGCTGCCCTTCCACGCGACCACGACGTTCACGGTCGAGGAGCCGACCGGTCTCGCCGGACTCACCCGGCTGATCGACGACGCGGTCGACGGCGGGAACATCCCCGTCGCCCTGCGGATCGACGGCCGGTTCACCGAGGTCCGCACCCGGACCGTCGGCGAGCAGACGGAGCCGTACCCGCCCCTGATCGAGGCGACCGCCCACCAGAGCGTCACCGGCATCGCCGACACCCGCGGCACGATCGCGGGCTTCCGCATTCCGCAGTTCGAGCAGGCCGTGTCGGTCCCCGGGTACCACCTGCACTACGTCGACGACGCCCGCAAGAAGGGCGGGCACGTCCTCGACGTGACCGTGGCCGAGGTGACGGTCTCGCTCACGACCGTCGCCGGACTGCACCTCGCGCTTCCGGAGACGGACCAGTTCCGCCGGGCGGACCTGGCGATGAAGGACATCGCGGCGCAGGAGGCGCGAGCGGAGGGGTGAGGCGGGCGGGACCTCCGGGGAGACGGGCCGGCCGCGACACGTCTCCCCGAAGGCCCGTCAGGGCGCGAGCTCCTCGCGGACGATCGCCGCTCCCGCGCTCAGCGCGCTGAGCTTCCCCCAGGCGAGGTCGCGGGGCAGCGGCGCCATGCCGCAGTTCGTGCTCGGGAGGAGCAGGTCCGCGTCGACGAACCGGAGGGCGCGTTGCAGGGTGTCGGCGACCTCCTCGGGCGTCTCGACGGTCCCGCTCGCCACGTCGATCGCTCCGAGCATGACCTTCTTGCCACGGACGAGCTCGATCAGCTCCATCGGCACGTGGGAGTGGTGGCTCTCCAGCGAGACGATGTCGAGCGAGGACTGCTGGAGGAGCGGCAACGACTCCTCGTACTGCCGCCACTCCGACCCGAGGGTCGCCTTCCAGTCGGTGTTCGCCTTGATCCCGTAGCCGTAGCAGATGTGCACCGCGGTCTCGATGCGGAGTCCCTCCGCCGCCCTCTCCAGCGCGGCCACACCCCAGTCGTGCACCTCGTCGAAGAAGACGGTGAAGGCGGGCTCGTCGAACTGGACGATGTCGACTCCGGCGTCCTGGAGGGCTCGCGCCTCCTCGTTGAGGATGGTCGCGAACTCCCACGCCAGCTTCTCGCGGCTCCCGTAGTGCCGGTCGGAGAGGGTGTCGATCATCGTCATCGGGCCGGGCAGCGCCCACTTGATCGGCTGATCGGTCTGCTCGCGCAGGAACCGGGCGTCGTCGGCGAACACGGGCCTCTCGAGCCCCACGGCGCCGACGACGGTCGGCACGCTCGCGTCGTACCGGTCGCGGATGCGCACCGTCTCGCGCCGCTCGAAGTCGACGCCCGTGAGGTGCTCGATGAACGTCGTGACGAAGTGCTGCCGGGTCTGCTCCCCGTCACTGACGATGTCCAGGCCCCGGTGGTGCTGCTCGTGGACAGCGGCGCGCAGGGCGTCCTGCTTGCCCTCGGCCAGGGCGTCGCCGGTCAGGCGCCACGGGGACCACAGGGTCTCCGGCTGCGCGAGCCACGACGGCTTCGGCAGGCTGCCGGCGATCGAGGTGGGCAGGAGCGGGAGGGACGTCGAGGATCCGCGGGCGCTCATCGGACCGCTCCCGCGTACCCGGCGGCCCACTGCCGCAGCCGCTCCCCGTGCGGCTTCATGAGGTGCTCCTCCGCGAACCGCCCCTGCTCGACCGCGAGCCGGCCGCGCTCCTCGCGGTCGTAGGAGACCGCGGGCCGCACGTAGTCCTGCTGCTCCAGGTCCGGCCGGTAGACGTCGGCGGCGGCCGAGCGCGCGCCGTAGATCTCGGGCCGGTAGATCCTCTGGAACGTCTCCATCGTGCTGATCGTGGCGATGAGCTGGAGGTCCGAGTAGTCCTCCAGCAGGTCGCCGCCGCAGTAGAACGCGAGCGGCGCCGTGCTGCCGGGCGGCATGAAGAAGCGGACCCCGAGGCCCATCTCCGAGAAGTACCGGTCGGTCAGCGAGAGCTCGTCCTGCCGGTACTCGACGCCGAGGATCGGATGGAGGGTCCCGGTGCGCCGGTACGTCCTGCTCGTCGAGACGCTGATGCAGATGACGGGCGGCGTCGACGAGAGCTCCGCGTACTGCGCGGAGTCCCGGAAGTGCTGGAAGAGCGCGCCGTGCAGGACGCCGAAGTCGTCGGGGACGGTGAAGCCGGCCTGCGAGGCGTTGACCGCCGGCAGCCGCACGCTGAAGTCGTGGTCGCGGAGGTAGGAGGAGAAGTTGTTCCCCAGTGTCCCCGGCTGACATCGGCCGGTGCGGCGGTCGAGGATCCGGGTGCGCAGGACCTCCAGCAGGGGGAACTCCCGGTCCTCGCCGTCCGTGGTGAGCCGCAGCCCGACGGAGACGATGTCGAGCCCGACCGTGTAGCGGCCGCGGCTCGGATCGTCGCCCGGCACGAGATCGTTCAACCGGTCGTCGATCATCCGCAGCGCGGTCCGGAGGTTCTCCCGGCGGCGCTCGCCGCGGGCCAGATTCGCGAAGTTGGTGGTGATCCGGGAGCTCTGGGCCGGCGAGTAGTCCTCGTCGAAGGGGGTGAGGGTGATGCTGAAGGCGGGTTCGTTCGTCATGATCGGCCGATCGGTAGGAGGGACTGGGGCGGGGGCACGATCAGTGCGGGTGGTCCTCGGTCAGCTTGAAGCCGAGTCGGCCGTGCGCGAAGGCGGCTCCGGCTCCGATGGCGGCCGCGACCCAGGCTGATTCGGCGAGCTCGGTCTCGGTCGCACCGGCGCGCACGGCGTTCTGGCCGTGGCCGTCGATGCAGTAGACGCACTGCTTGCTGATGCCCACGGCGTAGGCGATGAGCTCGCGGTACTTGAGCGGGATCTCGCGACCCTGCGGAGCGAAGACGGCGGTGTCGAAGGCGGTGAACGCCGCAAGGACGTCGGGGGTCTCCTTCTTGTAGGCGGCGGTGTAGCGGCGGTCGGCTGCGCGGTCGTAGTAGGCGTCGGTCATGGTCTTCCTTCGGAGGTCGGAGAGGGGGCGGAGGGGATGAGGTCACGGCCGGGCGGGGATCTCCAGGCCGAGGTTCTCCCGCAGGGTCGTGCCCTCGTACTCGGTGCGCAGCGAACCGCGCTCCTGCAGCAGCGGCACGACCCGGTCGACGAACTCGTCCAGACCACCCGGGTGCAGGTGCGATCCGAGGACGACCCCGTCGCCGCCTCCGCTCTGCACGAACTCGTCGAGACGGTCGGCGACCTGCTCAGCCGTGCCCACGTACTCCGTGCGGTCGAAGACGGTCTCGGCGAGACCGCGGAGGGTGAGGTCGCGCTCCTGAGCGAGCGCACGCCAGGCGCGCACGGTCCCCGCGCGATCACCGTGGATCAGTGCGCGGCCCTCGATCAGCGGCGGCGCCTCGAGGTCGGGCTCGAGATCGGGTACCGGCCCGTCGACGTCGAAGCCCGACAGGTCCCGGTTCCAGACCTGCTCGAAGAGCACCTGGATCGTGCGCGGTGTGAGTTGCTGATCGCGGATCCACCGCGCTCTCTCCTCCGCCTCCGCAGCGGTGCCGCCGAGGACGACGGCGGCTGACGGGAGGATCCGCACGGAGCCGGCCGGGCGACCCGCCGCCGCGACCCGGGCCGCGATGTCGCGCGCGAACTCGTGCGCCTCAGGTCCCCGGTGGTAGGGGGAGAAGATCACGTCGGCGCTCGACGCCGCGAAGTCGCGACCCTGCGGAGAGACGCCCGCCTGCACGATCACCGGGCGGCCCTGCGGGCTGCGCGGCACGGTGAAACGGCCGGAGACGTCGAACTGGCTGCTCGAGACGGCGAACGACCCCGTCGACGAGTCGGCGAGGAACTCGCCGGAGGGGGCATCGGCTCGCACGGCGTCGGAGGTCCAGGTGTCCCAGAGCGTCGTCACCGCGCGGACGGCCTCCTCGGCACGGGCGTAGCGGTCGGCGCGGTCGAGGAAGCCGCCGCGGCGGAAGTTCGCGCCCGTGAAGGCGTCGAAGGACGTGACCACGTTCCACCCCGCTCGTCCGCCTGAGAGGTGGTCGAGGGTCGCGATCTGACGGGCGAGCTCGAAGGGCTCGTTGAACGTCGCGTTGAGCGTGCCGACCAGGCCGATGTGCTCCGTGACCGCGGCCAGCGCGGCGAGGAGCGGCAGAGTGTCCGGTCGTCCGGCGATGTCATGGTCGAACGGGCGCCCCGCGCGCTCCCGCAGTGCCAGACCCTCGGCGAG
The DNA here is from genome assembly GCF_002931645.1 of Rathayibacter sp. AY2B5. Classification (NCBI taxonomy): domain Bacteria; kingdom Bacillati; phylum Actinomycetota; class Actinomycetes; order Micrococcales; family Microbacteriaceae; genus Rathayibacter; species Rathayibacter sp. AY2B5. The sequence continues at coordinate 26,784 of NZ_PSUE01000011.1, forward strand.
GAAGAAGTAGTCGAACCGCCCGCGCTCCGCGGTCTCTGCGACGCGGCGGAACGTCGAGAAGTCGACCTGGCTGCCGGCGTCGGGGTGCTCCCACAGGGTGTGCTCGTTCACCCCGCCCACGTAGGCGGCGAGGACGATCTGCTTCGGTCGCCGCGTCATGACTGCTCCTCGGAGGCGTAGCGGTTCGGGATCGACGTGGGCAGGCCCAGGGCTGAGCGGAGGGTGCGGCCCTCCTCCGTCCCGACGAGCAGACCGCGTCGGCGCAGCTCGGGCACGAGGTCGTCGGCGATCAGCGGCAGATCGGTGGCGAGAACCGCGGGTCGGAGGCGGACGCCGTCGTAGCCGAGCCGTGAGAGCTCGGCGATGCGGTCGGCGACGGACGCGGCCGACCCGGCGGCGACGGCGGCGTCGCCGGTGAGCGGTCGGCCGAGAGCGTCGAGGCGCGAGAGTCTGGCCGCGGCGGACTCCGCCGGGGTGTCGAGGACGACGACGAGGTCGGCGAGGACCCGCAGGCGCTCGCCCGTGCGCCCCGCCCCGCGCTCCGCCTCGGCGATCTCCTGGAGGATCCTCTCGGCGTCCGCTGCGTTCTGAGGCGTCGCGAACACGACGTCGGCCGAGCGCGCGGCGAAACGGTACGGGATGTCGGCGTGTGCGAGCGCGGCGACGACGGGCTGCCCCTGCGGCGGCCGGGGAGTGATCGCGGGGCCGCGCACCGAGAACCAGCGTCCTGCGAAGTCGACGCGGTGCACCTTGTCGGCGTCGAGGAAGCGATCGGTGGCGACGTCGCGGATCTCGGCGTCGTCCTCCCAGCTGTCCCAGAGTCTCCGTGCGACCTCGACGGCGTCGGCCGCCTCCTCGAAGAGCTCGTCGACGACGGCGCGGATCGCGGGGTCCTCGAGAAGGGGCGTGCCCGGCTCCGGCGGCACGATCGCCGCGATTCGTCGTCCGACGTGCGAGGCTTCGTCGACGCGTGACGACACCCTGACCTGCCAACCGCCCCGCCCCCGGCTCAGGTGGTCGAGCGTCGCGACGGCCTTCGACACGTGGAAGGGCTCCGTGTGCGTCACGGTGACCGTGGGCACGAGACCGATGCGGCTCGTGAGGGGGGCGACGTAGGAGGCGATCAGCAGCGCGTCGAGCCGGCCGCGGACCTCGTCGGTGCGGTCGTCGGCCAGGAAGGGGTCCGCCGATTGCAGGGCGAAGGAGTCCTCGATCGTCACGAAGTCGATCCCGCCGCGCTCCGCCCGCTGCACGATGTCCGCCCAGTACGCGCCGGTGAAGAGCGCGTCGGGACGGGCGCCAGGCTCGCGCCAGGACGCGGGGTGCCAGCCGGCGCCCTCGAGGGCGACGGCGAGGCTGAGGGGTGGGGCGGCGGTCATCGTGCTCCTCGGATCAGAGTGCCGGCTCGGACGAGCTCCTCGTCGTCGAGTGCGCGGAGGCGGCGCAGCAGCGCGCGCGCGACCTTGTCGTTCTCGCGGAACGACACCGCGTTCGTGCCCGGCCGGGAGAAGGCGCCGACGAACGGCGAGTCGGTGTACGGGCCGATCGCGTACCGGCGGCCGACGCGGCCTCCCGCCGTCGAGCGCAGCAGGGTGTCGTCCTGGTGCACGCGCAGCCTCCCGGTCGACAGGAGAGTGTCGCCGACGTCGACGAGGTCCTCGACCGCCGACCCCGACGCGACGAGCGCTCGCATCAGCGCGTCGTCACTCCTCGCAACGGACGTCCGGGGGAGGCGCGCGTCGACGAGAGCGTCAGCGAGGACGACCTGATCGGTCGCCCCGCCGCTCGCGACGAAGCGGCCCTCCTCTTCGGAAGTCTCCACACGGATGCCCGGGCCGAGGAAGTCGACGACGCCCGCGTCCGAGAGTGCGAGCAGCTCCTCGAGACGGTGCGCGGGCGGCCCGCTCGCGAGGAAGCTGAACCAGCCGAGCCACCATCCGTGCAGATCCTCGATCCGCGAGCGGGGCGTCCACCTCGCGGACGCGGTGAGATCGGCGACGAGGAAGTGGCTGCGCAGAAGCGCGAGGAAGAGCGCCATCGTGGCGCTGTGCTCCTGCCGGCTGCGCAGAGCCAGGTCGTCCCGGATGTAGGCGCGCACCGCCTCCTGCAGCGCCGAGCCGTCGGCGAACCGCACATCGGCGAACGGGCGGTCGAGATCGGGGAGGAGCAGCCTGTCGAGGCTGTCCGGCACAGTGTCCGCGACGAGCGCGGTCAGGGTCCGCGCATCTCCGAGGACCCGCTCGGCGTCGGCCCCGAGTGCGGGGAGAGCGTACCCCTGTCCCGCTTCGGGTCGCGGGCCGCGGGAGCCGGCGAGGACCGAGGCGCGCGGGTCGAGCCGCGAGAACACCTCCGAGAAGTGCGTCCAGTCGGTGCTCACCCGGTCGGGGTGCCCGGTGAAGAGCTCACGGTAGTAGCCCCAGAGCATCTCCTGGGCGATCAGGGGCCAGACGTCCTCGCTGAAGTCGAGCGGGAGGTGTCGCGAGCGCAGCTCCTCGACGACGGACGCCGAGAACCAGCGGGGCTCGGGCGCGGCTCCCTGGATCGTCGAGCCGATCTTCGAGTGGTAGGGGACCCCGCGGCGGCTGCCGATCAGGATGCGCGGCTCACGTCCCGACGGGTGGTAGCGCAGTCCGCCGGCGTCGTCCCGTTCGAAGCGGCCGCCCCGGCCCTCGGTGAGCAGCACCAGGAGGTCGACCGCGACGAGGCCGAGGCCGCGCACGATCACGTCGTGTCCGGCGCGGAGGGATCCGAGGTCGGCGTCGGCCGTGAACGACGGCGGCAGGTAGGCGAGGCCGTGGCGCTCGGCGAACCCGGCCAGCCGGGTCTCGTCGACCGTCGGCAGAGCGCCGCTGTGCCCGAGCGAGAACAGGACCAGGTCCGCCTCGATCACGTCGCCGGAGTCGAGGACGACCCGCTGCGCACCGTTGTCGCGGCCGAGCACCTCGACGACGCGCGCCGCGTGCTCGCGGACCTCGACGTCAGGGCGGAGAGCGGCGAGCGCCTCCCGGTGGAACCAGCGCAGATAGAGGCTCTGCAGCCGGCGGGTGGGGAAGCTGTCGGCGCGGAGCCCGTCGAGCTCGCGGCGCACGGCTTCGTCGCCCTCTGCGAGCGCGATCCGGCCGGCCCGCACCGCCTCCGCCCACTCGATCAGCGAGGGTCCGGGGCGCACCGGCCCCTCGATCGTCGCGCTCGCGTCGGTGAACATCGTCACGTCGGCTGCGAGCGAGTTGAGCTTCAGCAACGTCGACTGCTCGTAGCGCCAGATCCGGCCGGGGCCGACGGGGTACGGGTCGACGACGTGGACGACGAGCGCGGCCGGCCCGAGGGCGTCCTCGGCGGCGTTCGCGGCGAGGCGCTCGAGGACCCCGACCGCGCGGGGACCTCCCCCGACGATCACGAGGGAGCGGGTCCCGTCCGATGGCGCTGACATGCGTCCACGATGACCCTTCCCCCGTGAGGACGCCGCTCTGTGACGACTCGTGACGATGTGAAGAAGTGTGTAGCGGCGGGTTGGAGCCGGGTGGCCGCGGACCCTAGCGTCGGCCCCCACGGCGTGCAGAACGGTGCGCCCCGACAGGCAGGAGCCTCGAGTGCCCATCGAATTCCTCGGCATCGCCGCGCTCAACGACGGCAGCGAGACACGAGCACGCAGCGGCGCGAGCTTCGACCCGGAGTACACGGTGCGTCTGGCCGCGGCTCATGAGGACAGCGGGTGGGACCGCATCCTGTTCGCCTACCACTCCGGAGCCCCCGACCCCGCCGTCGCCGCCGCTTTCATCGCGTCGCGGCTCGAGCGCATCCAGCTGCTGCTGGCGCACCGGCCCAACGTCTCCTACCCCACGGTCGCGGCGAAAGCCTTCGCGACCCTCGATCAGCTGAGTGGAGGCCGCCTGAGCGTCCACGTGATCACGGGCGGGTCGGACGCGGACCAGGCCGCGGAGGGCGACTACCTGAGCAAGGACGAGCGCTACGCGCGCACCGCCGAGTACATCAGGATCGTCAAGCAGGTCTGGACGACCCGTGAGCCGTTCGATCACGCCGGGGAGCACTACCGCTTCTCCCGGTTCGTCAGCGACGTCTGGCCGGTGCAGCAGCCTCGGCCGCAGATCTCGTTCGGAGGCTCCTCTCCCGCCGCTCTGTCCGTCGGTGCCGCCGAGAGCGACGTCTACGCGCTCTGGGGCGAGCCGCTGCGGGACACCGCCGAGCAGATCCGCAGCATCCGGGAGGCGGCGGCGGCGGCCGGCCGCGACGTCGCGCCGCGCATCCAGGTCGCCTTCCGACCCATCCTCGGGGCCACCGAGGAGCAGGCCTGGGAGAAGGCGGAGGGGATCCTCCGCCGCATCGAGGCGCGCACCCGCGAGACCGCCCCCGGAGGCCTCGCCGCGCCGGAGAACACCGGCTCGCAGCGCCTCCTCGCGATCGCCGCCGCAGGCGACCGTTTCGATCGCGCGCTCTGGACCAGGGCGGGAGTCGCCGCGGGAGCGCGCGGCAACTCGAACGCCCTCGTCGGGACGCCGGAGACGGTGGCCGCCGCGCTGCTCGACTACGTCGATCTCGGGGTCGACATCATCTCGGCGCGCGGCTACGACTACGTCGACGACACCCTCGACTTCGGTCGCCACGTGATACCGCTGGTGCGCGAGGAGGTCGCTCGACGCGACGCCGCGGCCGCCCAGGCCGCCGAGGAGGCCGCTCGTGTCCTCGTCTGACACCGTCGCGGCCGACGAGTTCGTCCATGTGCGGGCCGATGACCCGCGGGCCCGGCCCCTGCTCGACGAGCTCGAGCGCGAGTACGACACCCGCTACGGCACCGCCTGGGGCGAGCCGGCATCGGCCGAGCTCGCGCGCTACCCGAGCGAGGTGTTCGCCCCGCCGGAAGGATCCTTCGTCCTGCTTCTGCGCGACGGCACCGCGATCGCCGGAGGCGCGCTGAAGAGATTCGACGACACGACCGCCGAGCTCAAGCGCATCTGGACATCCTCGGCGCACCGTCGGCAGGGACTCGCCCTGCGCGTGGTCGCAGAGCTCGAGGCGGAGGCCCGCCGGCTCGGCTACTCGACCGTCTACCTCACGACCGGGCCGCTCCAGCCGGAGGCGCAGCGGCTCTACCTCACCGCGGGCTACACACCGCTCTACGACGTGACCCAGCCTCCGGAGGTGGTCGTCCTGCACGGCTATGCGCGGACGCTCACCGATCGGCCGCTTGACGTCGCGAGGATCCGGACCGCGCACGACGACTCCTTCGCGCAGCTCACCGCGTCCCTGCCCGACGGCGGAGCACTCCTGCGCGGTGGCGTCACGGGGCGTGCCTCATGAGCGGCACGATCGCGCCGCCTCGACCGCGGGACACGTCCGGCCCCCTTCCCGGAGGCATCGACCTCGCCCGACTCGGCGAGCGGCCGGTGCTGCCGCTGCGCCACCCGGTGCGCTGGGTGGTCGCCGCACTGGTCCTCGTGCTCCTGCTGAACGCCGGACAGACCCTCTTCACGAACCCGTCGTGGGAGTGGCCGAAGGTCGGGACCTGGCTCTTCAGTCCGGCGATCCTGAAGGGGCTGCAGCTGACGCTCCTCGCCACCGCCATCAGCGCCGTGATCAGCTTCGTCGGAGGCATCGTCGTCGCCGTAGCCCGGCTCTCGGGCAATCCGGTGCTGTCGACGCTCAGCTGGGTCTACATCTGGCTGTTCCGCTCGGTGCCGCTGATCCTCGTCCTCATCTTCCTGTTCAATCTCGGCAACCTGTATCCGACCGTCGGCATCGGCATCCCCTTCGGTCCGCAGTGGTCGGTGCCGACGGTGTCGCTGCTGCCTCCGCTCGCTCTCGGCGTGATCGGCCTGAGCCTGTCCGAGATCGCCTACAGCGCCGAGGTCGTCCGTTCCGGGGTGCTCGCGGTCGATCAGGGGCAGCACGAAGCGGCGAAGGCGCTCGGGATCCCGCAGCGCCGCCAGTTCACCCGCATCGTCCTCCCGCAGGCGCTCCGCTCGATCGTGCCCGCCTACGTGAACCAGATCATCGGCCTGCTGAAGGCGAGCTCGCTGCTGTTCTACGTCTCGCTGCTCGACCTGTTCGGGGTCGCTCAGAACCTCGGCAGCACGTACCCGACGGACATCATCCCCCTGCTCGTCGTCGCGACGATCTGGTACCTGGTGCTGACCTCGGCGATCTCGGTCGTGCAGTTCTACATCGAGCGCTTCTACGCCCGCGGCGCGCACCGGGAGCTCGCGCCCACGCCCCTCCAGCGGGTGCGGCGCTCGCTCGCCGGCCTGAGGAGTGCGCGATGACCGCCGCCATCGAGATCCACAACGCGACCAAGTCCTACGGCGACCGGACCGTGCTCCGGGGAGTCGACCTGCGCGTCGAGGCGGGCACCGTCACGGTTATCCTCGGTCCGAGCGGCTCGGGCAAGTCGACCCTGCTGCGGGCGATCAACCATCTCGAGAAGCTCGACGAGGGGTTCGTCTCCGTGAACGGCGAGCTGATCGGGGTGCGGCTGCGCGGCGGTCGGCTCAAGGAGCTGCGCGAGAAGGAGATCCTGCGCCAGAGGGCGAGGATCGGCTTCGTCTTCCAGAGCTTCAACCTCTTCCCGCACCTGACGATCCTCGAGAACGTCACCGAGGCGCCGATCTCGCAGGGGCAGCCGCCCGCGGAGGCCCGCGAGCGGGCACGCGCCCTGCTCGAGCACGTCCGTCTCGCCGACAAGGCGGCGGCCTATCCGAGGCAGCTCTCCGGCGGCCAGCAGCAGCGCGTGGCCATCGCGCGTGCGCTCGCGCTCGACCCCGAGGTGATCCTCTTCGACGAGCCGACCTCGGCTCTCGATCCCGAGCTCGTCGGGGAGGTGCTGCAGGTCATCCGGTCGCTGGCCGAGAGCGGCCGCACCCTCATCGTCGTGACCCACGAGATCGGCTTCGCCCGCGAGGTCGCCGACCGGGTGGTGTTCGTCGACGACGGCCTCGTCGTCGAGCAGGGCAGCCCGAGCGAGGTCCTCGACCGCCCGCAGAATCCGCGGACCCGCGACTTCCTCGGCCGAGTCCTCGGCTGAGCCCCCGCACTCCTCCTCCTCTCCATCCGCACGACAGACACAGGAATCGAATCATGACCAGACCGCACATCACTCGTTGGACCAGAGTCGGGGCGCTTCTCGCTGCCGCCGCGCTGACGACGGGCCTCGCGGCCTGCTCCGGTGCCGCCGCCTCCGACCCGGCCTCCCCGGGAGCCGCCTCCGGCACCACCACCGTCACCGTGGGTGCCCTCTCCAACGGAGCGGCGACCGAGACGGACATCGACGTGCCGGTCGTCAACGAGATCCGCGGCACGCTGCCGCAGGAGATCCTCGACCGCGGGACCCTGACGATCGGCGTCGGCGCTCTCCCCGCAGGCTTCCCTCCGCTCGCGTTCACCGGGACCGACACCGAGACCCTCACCGGCTCGGAGCCCGATCTCGGCCGCCTCGTCGCCGCCGTCCTCGGGCTGCAGCCCGAGGTGGAGAACTCCACCTGGGACAACCTCTTCGTGGGCATCGACACCGGAGGCAGCGACGTCGGCTTCTCGAACATCACCGTCACGGAGAAGCGCAAGGAGAAGTACGACTTCGCCTCCTACCGCGCCGACACCCTCGCGTTCCAGGTCCTCGCCTCGAACGACTGGGAGTTCGACGGCGACTACGAGAACCTCGACGGACTCACCGTCGCGGTCAGCAGCGGCACCAACCAGGAGAAGATCCTGCTCGAGTGGCAGGCCCGTCTGCAGTCCGAGGGCAGGTCCCTGGAGATCACGCGACTGCCCGATGCCAACTCCGTCACTCTCGCTCTCGGCTCCGGCCGGATCGACGCCTACTTCGGGCCCAACCCGACGACGGTCTACCAGAACCGGATCTCGGAGGACGGCGCCGACCCGACCCGCAACGCCGGCACGTTCTCCGGAGCGGGCGAATCGCTCGACGGGCTGATCGCGGCGACTGTGAAGAAGGACTCCGGACTCGCCGAGCCGATCGCCCAGGCCCTCGGCTACCTCATCGGGAACGGTCAGTACCAGGACTGGCTGTCGGCCTACGGCCTGCAGGACGAGGCCGTGGACGAGGCCCTGGTGAACCCGCCCGGGCTCCCGCTCGACAACAGCTGAGCCGCCCCCGCCTCGGGCGCCCCGATCGACCAGCGGGGCGCCCTCCGCCCGCTTCCCCGAGGACTCCCATGCACCTGTTCGACTCGCTCACGCGCGAACGACTCGACCGCCCGACGAGCCGCAAGTGGAGCCTCCGCCCCGGCACCATCGGAGCCTGGGTCGCCGAGATGGACTTCGGTACGGCGCCGGCCGTTCGGAGGGCACTGCACGACGCCGTGGCCGGCGACGTGCTGGGCTATCTGTCCCCCTCGACTGCGGGCGAGCTGGGCGAGGCCGCCGCGGAGTACCTCGCTGAGCAGTACGCGTGGACGGTCGACCCCGCCCGCGTGCACTCCGTCTCGGATGTCATGGCCGCGCTCGGAGTGGCCGTCACCGAGTTCTCCCGCCCCGGCTCACCGGTGATCGTGCCTACCCCCGCTTACATGCCGTTCCTCACCTACCTGTCGGCCATCGGACGCGAGGTGATCGAGGTCCCGGGAACGATCGTCGACCGCCGCTGGGAGCACGACCTCGACGGGATCGATGCGGCCTTCGCGCAGGGAGCGGGCACCCTGGTGCTCTGCAATCCGCACAACCCGACGGGCTCGGTCCTGCCACGGTCCGAGCTCGAAGGTCTCGCCGCTGTCGTCGAGCGCCACGGCGGGCGGGTCTTCGCCGACGAGATCCACGCGCCGCTGCGGTTCGACGGCGTCCCCCACATCCCTTACGCCTCGGTCTCGGAGGAGGCCGCCCGGCATTCCGTCACCGGAACGAGCGCCTCGAAGGCGTGGAACATCCCCGGCCTGAAGGCCGCGCAGCTGATCACCACGAATGACGCAGACGAGGACGTCTACTCGCGCTTCGGGTTCGCGGTGCAGCACGGTGCTTCGAATCTCGGCGTGATCGCCTCGACGGCCGCCTACCGGGAGGGCGGAGCGTGGCTCGACGAGGTCGTCGACTACCTCGACGGCAACCGGCGCCTCATCGCCGACTTCCTCGCCTCCGAGCTGCCCCGGATCGGGCACCGCACCCCGGAGGCGACGTATCTCGCCTGGTTCGACCTGGGTGCTCTCGGCCTCGCCGATCCCGCGCAGCACCTGCAGCGCGAGGCGGGAGTGACGCTCACCTCCGGACGCCTGTGCGGCGCCGGATACGCCGACCACGTGCGTCTCGTCTTCGCCATGCCGCGTCCCCTCCTCCTCGAGACGCTCGAAGCCGTGCGGGCCGCCGTGTGAACGGCGGAGCGCCTTCGCGGGGACTCGACGAGGTAGGACGGCGGAGCACCGAGGCGGGCGGCATCGCACGACAGTGGCGAGGAGCCGTCCTTCAGCGCCTCCGCTCCCTCTGCACCCCCGATGAGGCCGGGCCGCCGGCGGTGGACCGGGCGGCCTCGCGTGTCGAGGCTGTGCAGCTCGCCCACGAGATCGAGCACGGGTTCTTCCGCCCGGTGCCCGGCCGGGCGCAGGATCCGGAGTGAGACGGGGCGGACCCCCCCCTACGTCCCGAAGAGGTTGGCGCGGGTCCCGCCGGGAGCGAGCTCGTCGCGGAGGATCCCGCGGCGGCGCAGGACGGGGACGAGGTCGTCGAGCATCCGGTGCAGGGTGACCGGGTGCAGGTCCCCGGAGAGGAGGAGCCCGTCGCTGCCGCCGTCGTCGCCGAGCTCCTCGACGAAGTCGGCGAACTCCTCCGCGGTGCCGACGAAGCCGGCGCGCTCGGCGACGCGGCCCTTGCGCGCCTTCCTGGTGAGCAGCTCCCGCAGCGGAGCGTCCTCCGTGCCGCCGTACAGGCCGGCGATGGTGCCGTGCGAGACGTGCTCGCCGAACACCGACCGCGGGACGGGGAGGTCCAGGTCCAGCCCGGTGAGGTCGGTCTCCAGGTCGCTCGACCAGCCGAGCGCGATCCGCCGCAGCGCGTCCTCGTCGGGGTGGCGCGACGCCTCGACGACGCGCGCGGCCTCCTCCGGGCTCGACACGATCTCGGGCTTCACGACGAAGAGCACGCGCAGGTCGTCCGCCGTCCGCCCGTGCTGCTCGGCCGCGGCGAGCACGCGCGCCCGGTAGTCGCGCACCGCCCGGGCCTCCAGAGGGGCGAGCGCGAGCTGCACGTCCGACTGCGTGCCGGCGAAGGCCAGGCCGCGCGGAGACCCGCCGGGGGAGACGACGATCGGGTCGCCGTTCGCGAAGGGGACGGCGTTCAGGGGTCCGTCCACGTGGAAGTGCTCCCCGCGGTGCCGGAACGCGTCGATCCGGGTGCCGTCGGCGTAGCGGCCCGACCCGGGGTCGGCGATCAGCGCGCCCTCGCCCCAGCTGTGCCAGAGCCGGCGGACGACCGCCATCCACTCGTCCGCCCGGTCGTAGGCCGCGTCGTGCGACAGCGGCTCCAGGCCCACGTGGCGGGCGCTGCCGACGTCGGTGACCAGGTTGATCCCGAAGCGGTCGGAGCTGAGGTGCTGCAGCGTCGCCGCCTGCCGGGCGGCGAGGTACGGGGGCGTGATGCCGGCGTTGATCGTCGGCGCCAGCCCGATCCGCTCGGTCGCCGCGAACAGGTACGGCGCCAGGAGGAGCGGATCGTGCTTCGGCCCGCCGTACGCTCCCCGCACCCGCAGGTCGAGCGTCTCCGGGGAGCCGAGCGAGACGGCGTCCTCCATCACGATCAGCTCGAAGCCGGCCTGCTCCAGCTCGCGGGCCGACTGCTGGTAGAGGCCGGGCTTCGTCCAGTCGTGGTTCCACTCCCGGTAGGGGTGCCCCCATCCCTGCGGTCCGAAGCCCCGGGAGAAGAACCAGCCGAAGTGCTGACGGCGCGCCACGCTCACACCTCCGCGAGCGCGGGGAGGGCGCGTGCGCGCACCGCGGCGAGCCCGCGTTCGAGGTCGCGGAGGAGGTCGTCGACGTCCTCGATCCCGATCGACAGCCGGAGGAGCCCGGGGTGGATCCCGGCGGCGGCGCGCTCGGCGGGGGTGCGTCCGGCGTGGGTGGTCGACGCGGGATGCAGCACCAGCGAGCGCACGTCGCCGAGGTGGGTCATGTGGCTGAACAGCTCGACGGCGTCGATGAAGGCGGCCGCGCCCGCCTCGCCTCCGGCCACGGTGAAGGAGAAGACGGAGCCCTGCCCGCGGGGGAGCAGGCGCTGCGCGAGGGCGAACGACGGGCTCGACTCCAGGCCGGAGTAGTCGACCGACACGACCTCGGGCCGCCCCTCGAGGAAGCGGGCGACGGCGAGGGCGTTCGCCGAGTGGCGCTCGACCCGCAGCGACAGCGTCTCGACGCCCTGCCGCAGCAGGAAGGAGTTCAGCGGTGACGGCGTCGGTCCGAGGCGGGAGACCACGATGTCCCGCGTGTACGAGACGAAGGCGCGCCGGCCGTGCTGCTCGGTCCAGCTGCGGCCGCCGAACGACCGCTCCTCCTGGTTGAGGTGCGGGAAGAGCGCGGGGCGCGCCGCCCAGTCGAACGTGCCGGCGTCGACGATCACGCCGCCGAGGGCGGAGCCGTGTCCGGCGAGGAACTTGCTGGTCGAGTGCACGACCACGTCGGCCCCGTGCTCGATCGGGCGGAGGAGGTACGGGGTCGCGAGCGTGTTGTCGACCACGAACGGCAGCCCGTGCCGATGCGCGATCGCGGCCAGCGCCGGGAGGTCCAGCAGATCGTTCTTCGGGTTCGGGATCGGCTCGCCGAAGAGGACCCGGGTGTCGGGCCCGATCCGCCGCTCCCACTCGCCGAGGTCCGACGCGTCGTCGACGAAGTCCACGCCGATCCCGAGCCGACCGAAGTTCTGCACCAGCAGCCCGCGGTTGCCCTCGTACAAGCGGCGCGACGAGAGCACCCGGTCGCCGGCCTGCAGGATCCCCAGGAGAGCGGAGGCGGTGGCCGCCTGGCCGCTCGCCACCAGGATCGCCTCGGCGCCGCCCTCGAGATCGGCGAGCCGACGCTCGACCTCCTCGGTGGTCGGGTTCCCGTTGCGGGTGTAGAGGTAGCCCTCGTCCTCGCCGGCGAACCGCTCGCGGGCGTGCTCGAAGCTGTCGAACACGAAGCCGGCGCTGAGGTGCACGGGAGTGACGCGCGCCCCGTGGGCGCCGTCGGGCGCGGCACCGGCGTGCACCTGGCGCGTGGTGAAGCCGGCGGCCGCGGAGGCACGGTCTTCGGACGCCGGGGTCGAGGTCGCGGCGCTCGCCGCAGTGGTCGCTGTGGTCGCCGCAGCGGTGGTCGCGGTGGTCGCCGGTGCAGTGATCGTCACGGTGTGCTCCTGTCCAGACGCCCTGAAGGCGGATGCCGGGAGCCTGTCAGGCCGAGGGGAGTGCGCGCCGGATCGTGACGGAGTGTGACTGCGAGGGGTGCTGTCGCGGGTCGTGGACGTCGACCGCTCGGAGTCCGCGGGTCGTGCCTCAGCTGTGCGTCGTGTTCGCCCGGATCTCCTCGACGGACAGCTCCGGCGCACCGCCCGCCGCGGCCGCCGGGTCCATCCAGACGAAGTCCCAGTGGTGGCCGTCGAGGTCGTCGAAGCTCTTCGAGTACATGAAACCGTGGTCCTGCTCGCCGGCCGGGGTCGCGCCTGCGGCGAGGGCCCTGCCGTGGAGGGTGTCGACCTCCTCCCTGCTGTCGGCGCTGAGGGCGAGCTGCACCTCGGTCGAGGTGGTGGCGTCGATGATCGGCTTGCTGGTGAACTCGGCGAAGAACTCCCGCGTGAGCAGCATCGCGGTGATCGTGTCGCTGATCACCACGCTGACGGCGTTCTCGTCGCTGAAGCCCTCGTTGATCGAGTAGCCGAGCGACTCGTAGAAGGCCCTCGCCCGGGCGAGATCGGCGACGGCCAGGTTGACGAAGAGCATGGTGGGCATCGGTGCACCGTTCCTGTCGGGACGCCGGTGGCGCGCCGCCGCCGGTCGTGACTGCATGATGGTGACCGGCCGGCGGCGGTGTCAAGGAAGCGCTGCCGAGTAGGCGGTGGATGCCCGGCGCGGGGCGTCCGGAGGAGGACTCGGCGCACGGATGCCGCGGATCTGCTGGACTGGCCTCGAGCACCGCAGCACGAGCAGGAGGGAGCGGACGTGATCGGGATCCTCGTCGCCACCGTCCTCGCGGCCGCCCTCCTCGCGGCCGGCTGGACCGCGATCGGACCCTCGCATCCGGTCTTCGCCGCGGTCGCGCAGGTGGTCCTCACCAGCTGGGCGGCCCTGACCTTCGGTGCGCGCACGCGTCCGCTCGAGCAGTCCTGGTTCGACGTGGGTCGCCGCGAGCCGGCGCTGCTGCGCGCGCTCGGTGTCGGCGTCTTCGGCCGGCTGCTCGACATCGTCGGGTGGAACCGCCTCGTCACCCGGGAGCGCGGCTTCGACGGCACGCGCGCGGGGCTGGCCGCACTCGATCAGCACACCCGCCGCTCCGAGGCGGTGCACCTCGCGTGCACGGCCGTCGGAGTCGCGCTCGCCCTCGCCGCGACGGTCACGGGTGCGACGGGCGGCGCGGCCTGGCTGCTCGGGTCGACGATCGCCGTCCAGCTCTACCCCGCGCTGCTGCAGCGGCTGGTGCGGGCGCGCATCCAGCGGGCGGGGCGGGCGGCGCGCGGTGCACTTCACGTCGCGGACTCGGGAGACAGCGCCCCCGGCGGCGGACCGACCACGGCTCCCGAAGGGCGGTGATCACGGGGTCCCCGACGCGCCGCGATCGTCACCGGGATCGGCCAGGGGATGGCGGCGCGCGAGGACATCGCGAGCCACGTCGGGCGGATCGCGCCGGTCGTCCTCCGCCGCCGTCAGCAGGAGAGCGAGGGCCGTGTCGGCGGGGACCCGCTGCGCTGCGCTGATGAAGCCGACGGCCTGCAGCACGGCGATCGTCCCCGGCGTGAGCGGGGCGCGGGACGCCGCCCAGCGACGGACCTCGGCGTCGTCCGTGTCCCCGGTCAGAGCGTCGGCCAGGGGGCGTGGAGGGAGGGCATGGGCGGGCCGGTCAGTGTCCGAAGCCGTGCTCGTGCTCGAGCTCGACGTCGAAGGTGATGTCGTCCTCGCTCGGCTGCACGGGGAACACTCCCGTGAGCGTCCTGGTGCGTTCGCGGATGCGGGCGACCTCGGCCGTGTTGTCCGGCTCCGGGAGATCGGAGGGAGTGGTCTCGGCGACCAGGGCGGCGCCGGCGTTGAGCAGGAACACCGCCTGCACGGTGCCGCCGTCGCCGCCGATGCCGGTGTACTCCACGCGGTCCGCCGTGCTGCTCACGGCGAGGGCGACGCCGTACTCGACCAGAGCGTCCGCCGCGTCGTCTCCGACCAGCATCGTCTTGTTCGCGAAGAGGAGATGCTTCATGCCCCCAGCGTGCGCAGCGCCGAGGCCGACGGGGGAGAGACTTGACAGCTCCTGGGGCGGTCGACAGACGCGACCGCGGCACCCGGTGACGCCCGGTCGTCCTCGGCGTCGCCGAGACGGCACCCGTGGCGTCGGCCGTCCTCTGAGCAGGTCCGCGTCACAGGGACGTGGATCGACGGACCCGTGCTGATGTCGGCCGCCGAGACACCCGGCCGAGAGCAGGGCGACGTGACAGGCGGTGTCAGCGGACCATTCGCCGACGCCCGCGCCGCTTCTCCCCTCTGAGGATCAGGGCCGCGAGGAACGCGGCGAGGAGTGCGCCGATGGTGTTCATGAACCAGTCGTTCGTGTCGCAGGAGCGGCCGATCGCCGGAACGCACGCCTGGACCACCTCGATCAGGGCGGACAGGCCGGAGACGGCGGCGGCGACGAGCAGGGGCCGGCCGACCGCGACCGCGAGCAGCAGGGCCCCGGGGAGCAGGAGCGCGATGTTCGCGAGGGTGTCGATGCCGTCGAACGGCACCGACAACTGCACGGTGCAGAAGACCCGCGGCGTCCCGTCGGGCGGATACACGGTCAGCGCGATCCCCACGACGAAGGCGAGCGCGGCGAGGACGAGAAGAGACCTTTCCGCGCCGCGCCGGTGCAGCAGCCAGGCGATCGCCGTGACCACCGCGACCGCGATCCAGAAGGCGATCGGGACGAGCGCGGCGTGGTCGACGAGGAACGTGCTGATCACGGTGCTCCGCTTCGAGGTGTCGAGGTGGCGGGAGAGGAAGAGGTCTTCCGTTGACGGACGGCCCGCTCCCTCCAGGTCGGCTTGTACCGTCGACCCGCCCGTTTTCGGTGCGAGTCAGCTTCGGAGGGGAGAGCCTGCTGCGTCGAAGCGGTAGCCGCCGAAGGCGCCGCTGAGCAGCGGGCGCGCCGTCGCGATCGCGGCCTGGACCCGGGGGAGGGCGAGGGAGGCCCGATGCGCCTCGGCGCTCTCCCACAGCTCGACGACGAAGACGGTGTCAGGCTGCTCGTCGTCGACCCCGACCTCGTAGAGCAGGCAGCCGGCGTCGACGAGGTCGTCGTTGTGCTCGGTGAGGACGGCGACGAGCTCGTCGCGTCTGCCGGGGACGGCCCCGAGGGTGCCGACGTTCACGAAGGTCATGCCGCGAGGGTACCGCCGAGGACACCGGCGGCGGGTGGCCGTCTCGCCGGTCGGAGTGCGGTCGGGACGTCACGCTGGACGGAGTCGCCGTGCTCCCGCCTGCGACCCGCAGACCGATCGCGCTCGGCCCGACGCCACGCCCGCTCGGGAGGATCGCGTCGCGAGAGAGGATCCCCGGTGGTCTCCGCGATCCCCGTCGGGTCCCACCGGCCAGGCATGGGCGTGCTCGGACCGACGGAGTGCGCCCGATCAGCCGGCGGGCCTGCTGAACAGATTGACGACGTTCCCGTCCGGGTCGCGGACGAGGGCGGAGCGGTTGCCCCACGGCATGGTGCTCGGCGGGAGCACCACGTCCTCGCTCCGGTGTGCGAGCTCGGCGAAGGCGCGGTCGACGTCGGGCACCTCGAACTCGAGAAGGACGGAGCGGTTCGACGCGGGGACGACGGCGCCGTCGAGCATCGCGACCGTCGAGGTGCGGGCGATCGCGAGGGTCGCGCCCGCTCCCGTGAACTGCGCGAAGACCGGCGCCGGGCGCTCGGCCGGTCGGCCGACGACCTGCTCGTAGAAGGCGACGAGGCCGTCGAGGTCGTCGGTGACAATGCGGAGGGAGGTGAACGACATGGGGCTCCTTCAGGGCCGGGATGAGGTGATGGCACCAGGCTCGCCGGTCGTCGCGACACCGTCCTGTCGGTGTTTCCGCAGATCGTCCGCGACTCCGCGAGGTCCGCGGCGGCCGTCCCCGGAGCAGGTCAGTCGTCGACGACGGACCGCAGCCGTCCGTACTGGAGCGCGAGGTCCTCGGCTCGCAGGGTGCGCTGCGGAGGCCGCTCGTCGGTCACCTCGACAGACAGCATCCGGTCGCCGCGGAACGCCCTGACCCCCTCCCGCAGCCGGCACCACGCGATCAGGTACCAGTGCTCCTCCTTCCCGATCGAGCCGAGCGGTTCGACGTCTCGGACCGATTCCGCGCCGCTGCTGTCGCGGTAGCGGAGCCGGACGACACGATCCGCTCGGAGGGCCGTCGCGAACTCCGCCGGGACGACCGCCTCCTCCTCGCTCTCGAGGAAGTGCACCCGGGAGGCGACCGCGCCGGCGCGGGCGGCCACGTCGTCCGGCAGGACCGCGAGCGTCTTCCGGGCAGCGGTCCTGGCTGCCTGCCGGAACGGACTGCGCTGCAGCGCGCTGAGGCCGATCAGCACGGCGACGGCCTCCTCCACCGTGAATCCGGCCGGCCCGAGGGTCGCGGACGCGTCGATGACGTAGCCGCCCGTGCGGCCGGGCTCCGCCCAGATCGGCAGACCCGCCTGCTGCAGCGCGGACAGGTCCCGCTCGATGGTCCGCACCGACACCTCGAACCGCTCGGCGAGACGGCGCGCGCTCCGCGGCCGGGGCGAGACCGCCCGCAGCTCCTCGACGAGCCCGTACAGACGATCGGTGCGGTTCACCCGACCATCATCCGCCCGAGGCCGCCGCGAGCGCCCGCAGAGCTGGGCTCAGTACTGCGCCTGCTCGTGCACCTCGACCGAGCCGTAGAGGGGGGCGCGTCGGGCGTACCGCACGGCGTCGTCCCGGGTCGGGCAGTCGAGCAGGTAGTAGCCGACGAGGGCTGACCGCTCCTCCGCTCGGGAAGGGGCCGGAGTGCCGCTTTCTCTGCCCGCCACGGTCAGATCCGTCTCGACGGAGACGTCCCCGGAGGCGTCGGCGAAGCGTCCGGAGTCGACGAGGACGCCGTCCGCCTTCAGCGACGCGTCGTAGTCCGCCCAGGCCGCGTAGTCCTCGGGCGCATCGCCCCCGGCGTAGCTGCCGTCGGACCGCATCACGAGCATGATCTTCATCGCGCCTCCTGGTTCATCCGACCACCGTTCCCCCGGCGGCCGCCTCCGCGGTCGGATCGCCCCCGGGAACCGGCACGCCGAGCCTCCGACCATTCCGGGTCGAGGCGACCGTGCAGGGAAGGGATCGCTACGGAGCGGGATCGTCCGCGTCGAGGGCCTGCTGGAGGAGCCGGAGCGCCTTCGGCCCGACTCCGTGGAGGGTTCCGAGACGGTCGAGACCCACCCGCCTCACGTCGTCCAGATCGTGCACGCCCGTGTCCTCGAGCGCACGCGTGGCCGGGGCGCCGACAACGGGAAGCGGTCGCGGATCCATACGTCCGACACTACGAACCGGACGACCGTGCCGACAGCCGATCATTCGGCGACTTCTGGCGGCGGGTGATTCCGGCGGCTGCCGTCACGACAGCAGCGGCGGCGAAGGCCACCATCGTGCCCAGCCCGTCGAGCAGCGCTCCGAGCCCCACTGCGCCCACGGCCTGTCCGGCGATCAGCACCACGAAGAGCAGGGCCGTGCCGGTCGCCGCGCGGTCCGAGTCGAGAGCGGCGGTCCAGGCGATGAGCGACCCGGTGGCGGCGGTGCATCCCCATCCGAAGAGCAGGCAGGCCGCGAGGGCGGACGGCGTGCCGGCGGCGAGCGCCAGGCCCAGGGTTCCCGCGGCGGCGGTCGCGGTGGTGATGGTCCACGCGGTGCGGGGCGACAGGGTACTGGTCCAGCGGGCGGTGGCGATCGCGACGGCGGGGCGCGAGCCGCTGCGTCGAGCGAGACCTGTCGTCCGCCCGGCCCGTGCTCGTGGTGCCGGAAGGCCGTCGACCGTTCCGCCGATCGGAGGTCGGCACGACGCTCCGGAGGGACTCGAGAACGAGGGACGGATAAGACCACTGTCTCGATAGCCTCTGGATCGAGACGCCCGGTCTCACGCCCTCCTCCTGCCACCGAGGCAGGGCCCTGCAGCCCCGAGAGGACCGCTATGAGCTTCCCGCCTGTCGATTACGCCACGTACCAGGCCCTGCGTGACGAGGACATCAGCCATCCCGATGTCGAGGGAGGGGGCTGGAAGCTCGGGCACGCGACGTCCTGGGCGAGGTGGGGCGAGCGCGGTGACCTGGCCGGCCCCGTCACGGCGAGCAGTCCCGAGGAGTTCGTCGAGCTGCAGCCCATGACGACATCCGTCGTGCTGTTCGCGATCAACTGGGGCGGGAAGAACCCTCCCTCCGACCCGACGTTCTGGCAGACCTTCCATTCGCCCGGTCATCGGGGCGACGGCGCACTCCGGAACAGTGTGCGCGCCGCCTACGACGAGGTCCTCGACTCGAGTGCGCCTGTCGCCTACATGTCGGACGTCTTCAAACTGGTTCCGACCCGTGACGCGGGGGCTCTTCGGACGACTCTGCGCGACGAGCAGCAGGCGGGCAGGGACCACGTCGAACGCTGCGCCGAGCTGCTGACCTGGGAGCTGACCACCTGTCGCGAAGGAGCCGACGGCCGGACGCCGGTGGTGGTCGGCATGGGCGACGCCGCGTTCGAATGGCTGTCGGGCACAGGACCGGACACCCGGATCGCCGAAGCACTGGAGAAGGCCCTCGGACCCGACGCCCGGTCGTTCGTGAGGAGGATGCCCCACTACACGTTCGGATCGGCCACCAACCACGAGAGGACGACAGCGCTGACCCGCATCCTTCGGGAGGTTCTCGACGACCTCTGAATCCGCGGCTGATGCTCTCGCTGGTCGCGACTGCTGCCGGACTCCGGGGTCCCGACGCCCTCCTGCGGTCCGCTGCCGACGCCTCGTGGTCGTGGTCCCGGGTGGACGGAGGGCCCCCGGGCGAGGTCGTCCGCTCAGGCCGCGGGAGCCGGACGCGGAGGCGCCGTGCTGCCACGTTCGACGATCTCAGGGCCGAGGAGGCGCACGACGTACGCCTCCTCGGTGTCCGTCGCGCCTTCGATCCGGCGGACGAGCTGACGCACCGCCATGCTCCCGAGCCGGTCGGGTGCGCTCTCCACGAAGGAGTAGGGGAGCGAGAAGGTGCGCGCGAACTCCTCCGAGAACCGGCCGAGCACGGAGACGTCCTCCGGGCTCCTCGTGCTCCGTGCTCCCAGAACGCTCGGAAGTGCCGCTGCGGCCGCTTCGTTGTTGACGAGCAGCCCCGTCGCCCGAGGGTGCGCGTCGAGCAGATCTCCGAGCGCTCGGCCGACGTCCGGCTGGGTGGAGGGCGCGAACGACGTGTGCAGTCGGATGCCGTGGGCATCGGCGGCCTGGAGAGCGGCGTCCTGCAGGCGCCAGACGTAGGCGCCGCCGCGATCGACGACGTGCTGGGGCGGGGACACGAGCACGAGCTCCCGATGCCCGAGGGCGTGGAAGTGGTCGATCATCGCGCGACCGGTCTCCTCGAAGTCGAGGTCGAAGACGTCGACGCCGGAGCAGTCCCTCGGCAGGCCGACGAGGGCGCCGGGCTGCCGGGCGTTGCGCAGGATGTCCAGCCGCGGATCGTCCACGGCGACATTGAGCAGGACGATCCCGTCGACCATGCGGGAGTCGCTGATGCGTCGCAGTGCGCTCGTGCCGTCCGCGTCGGTGACCAGCAGGATGTCGTATCCGAGCTCGCGGGCCATGTTCGAGACGCCGAGGGTGTACTGCAGCATCGCGGGGGCGAACTCGTCCTCGAGGAACTGCGCCAGCAGGCCGATGACCCGGGTCTGCGAGGTCGCCAGCGATCGCGCGCCCGCGTTGGGCGTGAACTCCAGGCGACGAGCCGCAGCGAGCACTCGCCGGCGCACCTCGGCCGAGATCGGGCGGTTGCCCGAGAACGCGTAGGACGCGGTGCTGCGGGAGACGCCCGCTTCGCGGGCGACGTCTGCGATGGTGGCCACTGTCGTTCTCCTCGGAGGCTGTCGGACGGCGAGGACCGGTCGGACTGCTGCCGGCTCTCCGCTCAGGTGCAGGAGAGCACGCGGCGGTCGCACCTCATGCTCCTGCATCCAGGGGCCGCTGCCGGTCCGAGCGGGGGACGCCTTCCCTGTGCCCACCCTGCCGTGGCATGCCCCGCACACGCTCGAGGCGCCCCGTACGGATACGGGGCGCCTCGAGGTCCGGGTCAGTTCAGGGTGAACTGGACGGTGGTGGTGTTCCCGGCGACGTCGTGGACGACCATGGTGTTGGCACCCTTGACCGCGCCGAAGACGCCCGGCTTGATGAAGTTCACGTCGGACCACGCGTTGTCGGTGAGATCCTTCACGCGACCGTTGATGACCGCCCTGTCGATCCTGCCCGCGTCGTACAGCTTGAAGCTCACCTGGTCGTAGACGCCCTTCTCACCGGTGGTGAAGGAGGGCTCGGTCTTGACCGTGGCCGTCGGCGCCGTGCTGTCCAGCGTCACCGCGAAGGTCTTCGTGGGAGCGATGTTGCCCGCGAGATCCTCCGCGTTGTACTTGACGGTGTAGTTCCCGTCGGGCAGCTGCACCGTGGCCGAGTGCGATCCGGTCCTCGCTCCACCGGCGACCGGGGACTGCGTGCTTTTGACGAGCTTGCCGTCCTTGTAGATGTTGGCCACGATGCGCTTCAGTCCGCGGTCGTCCGTCGCATCGACCTGAACGGCCAGTGCGGAGAAGGGTCCGGCCGTGGTGGGTGACACCAGCGTGACCGCCGGCTTGGTCGTGTCGGCGACGGCGACCGGCGTGAGCGTCCAGAACCGGTCGGCGGTCTGGGCGTCGGTCGCGGTGCTGGTGGTGGCTCCGTCGGTTCCGAGCACGATGGTCCCGTTCCGGTTGTTCCCCGAGGAGTCCTGGAGCGCGGCTCCGGACGCCTCGTCGAACGCGTACTGCGCGACGGTGCCCGCCGCCGCCCGGCCGCCGGCCAGAGCGGCCACGTCGGCCGCGGACAGCGCCCGGTCGTAGACGGCGAAGTCGTCGATCGCGCCGTCGTAGGCCGGGTCCCCGTACTGCGACTTGCCCAGGTAGTTCCGGTTGGTGTTCCCGAGAGCCGACGGCTTCACCGTCATGTTCGGGTTCGTGGCGACGACCGTGCCGTTGAGGTACATCGTGCCCTGCGTGCCCGAGACGGTGACGACCACGTTCGACCACTGGTTGAGCGGGAAGTTCTGACCGCCGTAGGTCAGTCGCTGCTCGCCCCCGGCGCCGGTGTTCGTGATGGCGAACCGCGGTCCGGCGCCCCCGGCGTTGAGGGTGAGGAACATGTTGACGTTCTGGCCCGTGCCGAAGTCGAAGACGCGGGAGTAGTTCGTCAGCGACGCCGGCTTGATCCAGGTCGAGACCGACCAGTCGCCGGTGAGTCCGCTGACGATTCCGCTGGGGAGCGACCCGTACGACGCCGTCTTGCAGAAGTCCAGTGCCGTGCCGAACCTGCCCGGCTGGCGGGCTCCGCTGACCTGGCAGTTGGAGGTCGGTGCGCCGTCGGACCACTGGATGACCGCAGCGCCCGCGTCCTTGCTCAGGTTGAGGACCCCGAGCGTCTTGCCCGTCGCGTAGTTCGCGAGGCGGACCTTCCCCTTCCCGTCGGGGATGAGCTGCCAGAGCTGCTCGTCTCCGCCGTTCGCGTCGGCGATCACCGCGGCTGCTCCGTTGGACGTCGCGGCGCCGGCGATGGTCAGGGTGCGTCCGCTGGGCGTGTGGATGACGCGGTAGAGGCCCTGGCCCGCTGCCGTGATCCTCCACGCTTGTCCGGTCGAGGTCGCGGAGTCGGCCTGGACGACCGGCGTCCCGTTCGCGGTCGCGCCGCCCTGCGTGGCGAGCTGCAGACCGGAGTTCGCGTTGTCCACGGTGTAGTCGCCCGCCAGGCTGGTCGGGCTCTTCTCCGGGGTGACGATCACCTGGTAGCCGTAGGTCGGGTTCATCACGATGGGCACCGTGATCGATCCGTCGCTGGCGACCTCGTAGGTCGTGTTCGAGATGGTGACCGGGCCGTCGGTCTTCACCGTGCGGCCGTAGGAGGCGGTGAAGTCCACCTGGACGTCGACCTTCGAGCCGAGCGACAGCTCGTCGAGCCCGTTGACCTTGATGGACGTGGCTCCGGTGTTGCCGCCGGCGATGACGCGCACTTCGTCGCCCTCGTCGCTGACGGAGGCGGCGCCGTCGAGCGGGCTCTCGTTCGACGGCGGCGTGGTGGTCACCATCTGGCCGCTCATCTGGGCGTACCAGGTGTAGAGCCAGTACGCGCCGTTGGGGTCGCCGTTCCGTCCGGTGAGGAGGTCGCCCAGGGCGCCCGACTGGTTCCAGAACGGGAGCTCGGCGCGGGTGATCCCGTAGCGCTCGAGCTTCGCGATGTACCCGACCAGCGGGCCGGACAGGCCGACCTCGGCGGGTGCCGCGTACTCGGTGATGTCGATGGGCGGCTCGGGGAGGTCGAGGTCGTCGAGGATGGCCCGGACCTTCTCGACGTCGCCCTTGATCTTCGAGGAGCGGATCAGCTCGTGCCACTCGAGGACGTCCGGGAGGGTGTCGGTCGCCTTCGCGTGCTCGTAGAACGCGCGCATGTTCGTGATGTTGTCGGAGTAGGCGGGGCCCTGGATAGGCATCTCGGGGTCGAGGGTGCGGATCAGACGGTAGGTCTCGGTCCAGAGATCGAAGAAGGAGCCGTTCGGCGCCTGCCAGGTGATATCGGGCTCGTTCCAGATGGCATAGGCGACGATGTTCGTCTTGCCGGACGCCTGGGTGTCCTCGACCATCTTCTCGACGGCCGGGAGCCAGGAGGCCTTGTCGTATCGATAGGGCCAGCCGGGCAGGTAGTCCACCAGGCGGACGACGACGCCCGCACCGGCCGACTTCGCGGTGTCGGCGACCGACAGGGCGTCACCGGTCGGCTGCTGTGTGCCCCCCTCGGGCTTCTGCACGAAGGTGTGCGGCTTGATGGGGAGGATCTTGTCGAGGGAGGGGACGCCGGCGCTCGCCAGTCCGTACAAGGACCCGCTGGCCATGTGAGTGACGGGACGGAAGGGCTGGTCGGCCTCCACGACGAGCGTGGCTGCGGCTCCGGGTGCCGCTTCCGCGGGAGCGCCCACGGCGAGGACGCTCCCCGCTGCGACGACCGCCGCTGAGACGACTGCTGCGAGGACACGACGCCCGCGGATCCGACGGCGCTGTCGCCGGTCGGCATCCGTGGGAGGCGTCTCGCTTAGAGCGATGGATCTGTTCATCTGCTGTATCTCCATTGATCGAGCGATTGGTCGAACCTGTCCGCACAGTGCTGCATAGATCATCGAACCGGTTCGATGTGGATTAAAGCATTAACTGGCCGAGGCCTCAATACCTCTGAGCTCTTCGAACCTTTCGCGCCTGATGCGACATGATGCGTTCGTATCTTTCCGACACCTCTGCACCAGAAGTTGCGAAAGCTTATGAGGACCGTCGAGTGGCGCGGGAAAGAGCTGTCGACGGCGTTTTGTCCTGGGCGCGCGTCCCACGGGGGAGGACCGTGCGGGAGCGGATCCCCGGCTGTGCCGCATCGTCGAAGGTCTCGACCCGGTCCGTTCACCGGGGCGGGGTCGAGGGAGAAGCCCCTCCGCCGCGACGAGCGGCAGAGCAGCGACCCTCAAGCGGTTCGGACCTCTACCGTTGCACCCGTGCCCCTCCTTCTCGCCGACCTGCTGTCGTGAGAGCGCTCGTCGCCTGGCTCGAGCACCGCCAGATCCCGCTCTACCTCGCCGCGATCGCCGCCGGCGCCGCTCTCGGACTGCTGCTGCCCGCCGCGCACCACCTCGAGGTCGCGATCGAACCGGTGCTCGCGCTGCTGCTGTTCGCCACGTTCCTCGGGGTCCCGTTCGCCGCGATCGGACGGTCTCTGCGCGACGGCCGCTTCCTCGCCTCGGTCGGGGTGCTGAACTTCGTCGTCGTGCCGCTCGTCGCCTACGGGCTGTCCCGATTCGTCGCCGACACTCCGGTGCTGCTGTTCGGGGTCCTCCTGGTGCTCCTGACGCCGTGCATCGACTACGTGATCGTGTTCGCCGGGCTCGCCGGAGGGGCGTCCGACCGGCTGCTCGCCGCCGCACCGCTGCTGATGCTCGCGCAGATCCTCCTCCTCCCCGTGTATCTGCTGCTCTTCATCGGTCCTGCGGGGGTGGCGGTGGTCGACGCCGGTCCGTTCGCGCGGGCGTTCCTGCTGCTGATCGTGGTGCCGCTGTCCGCGGCCGGGCTGGTGCAGGCCCTGGCGCGCCGACACGTGTCCGGCCGGATCGTCGAGTCCACGATGCTCGGGCTCATGGTGCCGCTCATGACGGCCACGCTCTTCACCGTCGTCGCCTCCCAGTCCGGCGCCGTGGGCGCCTCGGCCGGCCGGCTTCTCGTCCTCGTCCCGCTCTACGCGGGATTCCTCGTGGTCATGACCGCTCTCGGGCTGGGTGCTGGACGCGTCTTCCGACTCGACGTGCCCGCGACGCGCGCCCTCGTGTTCAGCGGCGCGACCCGCAACTCGCTCGTCGTGCTGCCCCTCGCACTCGCGCTCCCGGCACCGCTGTCGCTCGCGCCCGTCGTCGTCGTCACGCAGACTCTCGTGGAACTCGTCGGCATGGTCGTCCTCGTCCGACTGCTCCCTCGGCTCGCCCGAGACCGAGCAGTGCGGGCCGGCCCGGTCTGACGCGGAGTCACCAGCGCCCGAGACGACTCGGGCCTGCAGAAGGGTCGCCCGGGGAGTCGCCCGGGACGTGCTCGCTGGTCAGTCCTTCTCCGGTCTGCCCGCAGTCCCCGCGTCAGCGGGCTCATCGGCCGGGGCGACAGGAGCTGCGGACTCGACCGCGGTGGGCTGGACCTCGGCTGATCTCGCATTCCTGGCGGCGAGGCGCTTCTTCTGGGACTTGCCGGTGCTGAACGGGCTCACCCACAGCCAGGAGAAGCGCCGCAGCGACTGGAAGATGAACAGCGACGCCCAGAGGGAGAACACCGTCAGGGCGACCGGGAAGACCGTCGCCGGAAGGGGTGGGACATTCGTCTCGCCGAGCAGGGGGACGAATGCGACGACGACCGCGATCACGAAGAGGTGCAGGAGATAGATCTGGAAGCTCTGCTGCCCCATGGTGACGAAGATCTTCAGTGCGCGGACCTTGACGAGGTACTGGGAGCCGGCGATGCCCGCGATGATCGCGACCGAACTGGCGATCAGGATGACGCCCGGAACGCGGTTGGCGTCGAAGGCGACGATCACCGCGATGATGCCGAGGTAGGCCACCGCGAGCGCGAGCGCCTGCCAGAGCTTCACGCGAGCGGCGAAGCGGTAGAACGTGCGGGGGATGAACATCGCCACGAGGAAGAAGATGAAGTTCTGGAGCACCCGGTCCCAGCCGATGTTGTCGGTGTCCAGCAGGCCGGTGGTCGTCGCCGCGACGGCCAGCAGCCCGGCCACCGAGAGCTGGATCCATCGGGGCACCTTGCGGATCAGCCAGGCGAGGATGCTGAAGATCGCGAGAGCCCAGATGAACCAGTAGCTGCTCGACGGCAGGATGGGGAGCACCAGCACGTTGAGCGGGTCCGTCGGCGAGGTCGCCTCCGACCGTGAGAACGGGACGATGAGGTAGAAGACGACCCGGATGAACGACCACAGCAGGTAGAGATACACCAGCGCGAGGACTCTGCGGCGCCACAGTTCGGCGAACGTCCACGTCAGCATCCGGGCGGCCGTGAG
Organism: Rathayibacter sp. AY2B5; assembly: GCF_002931645.1. NCBI lineage: Bacteria > Bacillati > Actinomycetota > Actinomycetes > Micrococcales > Microbacteriaceae > Rathayibacter > Rathayibacter sp. AY2B5. The sequence continues at coordinate 52,780 of NZ_PSUE01000011.1, forward strand.
GCCCGCGATGAAGAAGAACACGGGCATGGGGAAGTAGAGGAGCACGGTCCGGAGCTTCGGGACGTACCCCGCGAGGTCGAAGAATCCGAGGAACAACGACGAGTGGTAGAGCACGACGAGGCTGATCGCGACGCCCTTGGCGAAGTCGATCCACTCCCGCGACTCGGGGCGCTTCACCACGGCGCCGGTCGCACTCGACCCGGTCATCCGCCGCTCCTCGCGTGGGCGCACACGGCGCGATCACTGTTCACCGATTGCTGCGGATCCATTGAGCCCCCAAGATGTCGAATTCGAACCGGATGCGAATGAGCCCCCGGTTCATTCCCCGTACGGGTCCTGAGAGTACGGGAAAGTTTCCGATCACGGACGAGCCGATGGAGTATCGAGGCGGCAAGGGAAGTCCGGACGCCTCGCCGCCGCCTGTCCGCGGAGATCGCCCGTCCGATCCCGGAGTCGCTCGGTGGATCGGGACGGGCGGCGGAGGATCGCAGACGAATGGACCGTCGAGAGACGTGCGGACGGCGCTTTCGTCCAGCCCCGGGGGGTCGCGGACCCGAAGAACGAGACGAAACCGGCGTGCGGCTAGGACACCTCGACCTCTCCGGCATACTCCATGACGTGAACGACGCCACCACCGCCCCCAGTCTCGACGGCCGCGAGTTCGTGATGACCTCCTCGACCAACAGCGCGGTCGACCCGGAGTCGCCGTCGCGGTTCCACTACTCCGAGCGCGACGGAGTGGTCTGGGGCGACTACGTCGGCGACACCGTGACCTTCGGCCGGTTCGTGGGCACGCGCACCGGCGACGCCCTGCAGGTCTCGTTCGTGCACCAGCTGATCGACGGCGGGACCGTGGTCAGCGGCACCGGCGGCAGCCGCGTCGAGCTCGACGGGGAGGGCCTGCTGCGGCTCGTCGAGGAGTTCGAGATCGACGGCGACGACCACGTCAGTATCTGCGTCGAGGTCTGACGCTCAGCGCGCCGCGTCGCGGCCGTTCCCCGCGGTGGTGAACCGCGTCATGCCGAGCCGGTTCGTCGATCCGGAGCGGTCGGGGATGTCGGAGGGCAGCAGGTAGGCCTTGCGCACCACCTCGTCGAGCACGACGACCGAGACCACCGACTTCACCTCGGGCCGGGCCGCGACCACGCCGGTGACGAAGTCGTGCACGCCGCCGATGTCGAGCGAGCGGACCAGGAGCATCGCGTCGTGCTCGCCGGTCGTGATGCAGCAGTACTCCACGTCGGGCATCTGGAGGATGCCCTCGCGGAACCGGTGCCACGACTGCGGATGCACCGTCACGAACACCAGGGCGCAGACGTCGAGCCCCACCTTTCCCGGATCGACCAGGGCCGAGAATCCGGTGATGACGCCGGATGCGGTCAGCTGCTCGACCCGGTTGTAGACGCTCGCCCGCGAGACGTTCACCCGCTCGGCCAGGGCGGACATCGAGATGCGCCCGTTCTCGCGCAGGACGGCGAGGATGCGCAGATTGAGGTCGTCGAGCCCGCCCGCGCTTTGTCCAGCGACCGCACCGGCGGCCGGATCGGTGATCGACATAATCCACTCCTTCGTCGCTGCGGGCGGCAGTTCGTCCACGATAGCGGCCCTCTGGAAACGGAGTGCGTCGCGATGTGCCATCGTTTCGCAACACGTCCAGCCGAACCCTCGCCAGGAGGCCTCCATGGTTGTCCGCTCCACCCGCACCCCGCGCTCCGCCCCGACGCGAGTGGTGATCGCCGCTGCGGCGGTCTCCCTCGCCCTTCTGGTGGCGGGCTGCTCCTCGGGCCGCGTCGACACCGCCGACGGCAGCAGCGCGACGCTCACCATCAACAAGGCGTTCGACCTGAAGACCGCCGACCCGGGCCGCATGTACGAGCCGACCGGCCAGATGGTCGACAAGGCGCTCTACGAGACCCTCCTCACCTTCGAGGGCGGCGACGTCTCGCAGGTCGTCGACGGCCTCGCGAGCCTCGAGCAGTCCGACGACGCGAAGACCTTCACCCTCACCCTGAACGGCGAGCACACCTTCTCGGACGGCACCGCGATGACCGCCGACGACGTGGTGTTCTCGCTGCAGCGCGTGATCGGCCTCAAGGGCAACCCCTCGTTCCTCCTCGACGGCGTCACCGTCACGAAGAAGGACGACACGACGGTGGTGCTGACCACCGAGAACCCCACGCCCGCCCTGCCGGCGATCCTGGCGAACCCGGCGCTCGGCATCCTGAACTCGAAGGTCGTGAAGGAGAACGGCGGCACCACCGACGAGACCGACACCGCCGAGACGTTCCTCAACACCACCTCCGCCGGCTCCGGCCCGTACGTGCTCGACACGCTCGACCTCGCCTCGCAGGTCGTGCTGACCGCGAACGAGAACTACGACGGCGACGCCCCGGGCTACGGCCGCGTGGTCATCCAGAACGTCGAGGGTGCGACCCAGAAGATCAACGTCGAGGGCGGCAGCGCCGATGTGGCGCTGGACCTCTCGGGCACTCAGGCGGAGGCGCTCGGCGACTCGGTCGCGGTGACCAGCGACCCGTCGGCGAACGTGATCTTCCTGCTACTCAACCAGAACCCGAGCGTCTCGGCGATCACGTCGAACCCCGACTTCGTGAAGGCTGTGAAGGAGGCCGTCGACTACGACGACCTCGTCTCGATCGCAGGCAACGGCACCGCCCAGGCGTCCGGCGTCATCCCGAGCATGCTGCTCGGCGCCCTGCCCGAGAGCGGCGCGCTCACCCAGGACCTCGACGCCGCGAAGGCTGACCTCGCGAAGAGCGGCTACGCCGGCGAGTCCGTGACGCTCAACTTCCCGAGCGACATCAGCCTGAACGGCATCGACTTCCCGACCATCGCGCAGCGCATCCAGTCGCAGCTGAAGGACGCCGGCATCACCGTCGAGCTCGCCCCGGCCCCCGTCGCCACCGAGCTCGACGCCTACCGCAACGGCACCGAGACCATGGGCCTCTGGTACTGGGGCCCGGACTACCCGGACCCGAGCGACTACCTCGTCTTCACCCCGGGCGACGTCGTGGGTCTCCGCTCCGGCTGGACCGACGGTGCGGCCCCCGCGATCTCGGCGCTGGCCGACGCCGCGGCCACCGGCGGCAGCGACGACGAGCGCCAGTCGCGCTTCGAGGAGCTGCAGACCGCGCTGAACGCCGACGGCCCCTTCATCCCGCTGCTCCAGCCCGGCAACAACATCGCCGCGGCGAAGGACGTCTCGGGTGTCGTCTACAACGCGGTGTGGACCATCGACATCGCGGCCCTCACCGCGCAGTAGCCCGTGTCCACCACCACGACGGCCGTCCGGACCCCGCGTCAGCGCGGGGGCCGGGCGGCCCACCCGTTCCTCCGCTACGCGCTCCGCCGCGTGCTCACCTCGCTGCTGCTGGTGGTGGGCGTGACCCTCGTCACCTTCATCCTGACCAACCTCGTGCCGGGCGACCCCGTGGCGGCCGCTCTCGGCCAGCGCGCTGCGGAGGATCCGGAGATCGTCGCGCAGTTCCGCGCCCAGTACGGTCTCGACCAGCCGCTCGTCGTGCAGTACTTCACCTATCTCGGCAACCTGCTGCACGGCGACCTCGGCGTCTCCACCACCACGCACAACCCGGTGGTCGCCGACCTGGCGAAGGCGCTGCCGGCCACCCTCGAGATCGCCTTCGGCGCCATCGTGCTCAGCGTGATCGTCGGCGTGCTGTTCGGCACCGTCGCCGCCTACCGGCGCGGCAGGGCCTCCGACCACGTTCTGCGCGTCGTGTCGCTGGCCGGCCTCAGCGTGCCGACCTTCTGGCTCGCGCTGGTCCTCTACTACGTCCTCTACTTCCAGCTCCGGATCGCGCCGGGATCCGGCCGGCTGAGCAGCGACTTCACCACGCCGCCGACGGTGACGGGCCTCTACACGGTCGACGCCCTGCTCGCCGGCCAGCTCGACACCTTCCTCGACGCGGCGTCGCACCTCTTCCTCCCCGTGCTCGTCCTGACGCTCTACACGGTGGGCCTGCTGACCCGGTTCGTGCGCACCGCGGTGCTCGAGATCCTCGACCAGGACTACGTGCGGGCCGCACGCGCGAAGGGGCTGCCGAACCGCGCGGTCACCTTCTCCTACGTGCTGCGCGGGGCGAGCATCCCGATCCTCACCGTCGTGGGCCTCGCCTTCGGCAGCCTGCTCAGCGGCACCGTGCTCGTCGAGGCGGTCTTCGGCTGGCCCGGGATCGGCTCCTACGCCTACCAGGCCGCGTCGCACCTCGACCTGCGCGGCATCATGGGCGTCGGCCTGCTCATCGGCGTGATGTACCTGCTCGTGAACCTGATCGTCGACCTGCTGTACGGCGTGCTCGACCCGAGAGTGAGGCTGGCCTCGTGACGGATCCGCGAACCACCCGGTCCGACCCGCGCGACGGCGCTCCGGCCGGTCCGCGCGACGGCGTCGGTGCCGGAGTGCTCGACCCGGTCGCCGCCCCCGGCCTCCGCCTGCGCCGCCCCCGCCTGCGCCTGGGCCGCTGGTCGGCGCCGCTCGGACTCCTCGGCGCCGCCGTCGGCGTGCTCTGGATCCTCATCGCCGTGCTCGCCCCCGTCATCGCCCCGCACGATCCGCTCGCGCAGGACCTGCCCCTCCTCCAGGCGCCCGGCGAGGGCACGCTGATGGGGACCGACGCGCTCGGCCGGGACGTGTTCTCGCGGGTGATCTGGGGTGCCCGGGTCACGATCCCGCTCGCCCTGCTGCTCGTCGTGATGTCGGTGCTGATCGGCGCGATCGTCGGATCCGTCGCCGGATTCCTCGGCCGTGCGGTCGACGAGGTCGCGATGCGCATCACCGATCTCGTGATGGCGTTCCCCACGGTCATCCTGGCGATGGTGATCGCGGCCGCGCTCGGAGCGTCGCTCCTGAACGCGGTGCTCGCGGCGCTGATCGTGTCGTGGCCGTCCTACGCCCGGCTGACCCGCGGTCTCGTCCTCGGCCTCCGCTCGTCGAACTACGTCGTGTCCGGCCAGCTGCTCGGCTTCTCGCCGCTGCGCTCCCTCGTCCGCGACATCGCGCCCAACATCGTCGGCCCGGTGCTCGTCCTGGCGAGCCTGGACATCGGCACGGCCATCCTCCTGCTGTCGGGCCTGTCGTTCCTCGGGCTCGGCGCGAAGCCGCCGACCGCCGAGTGGGGCTCGATGGTGTCGGACGCCATCCAGAACTTCGATGCGTGGTGGATCGGGGTCTTCCCGGGCCTGGCCATCCTCACCGTCGTCATCGCGTTCAACTTCGTCGGCGACGCCCTGCGCGACGCCCTGGACCCGCGGTCGCAGACGATCCGCGGAGGAGGCGCCACGCTGTGAGCGACGCACTGACCATCAGCGGGCTGCGCATCCGCACCCGCAGCCACGCCATCGTGGACGGCATCGATCTGGCGCTGCGCCGCGGCGGCATCCACGGTCTCGCCGGCGAGTCCGGCTCGGGCAAGACCATGACCGCCCTGGCGGTGCTCGGACTGCTGCCCGGATCGATGACGGCCAGCGGGAGCATCCGCCTCGCCGACGACACCGGCGACGGCACGACGGAGCTCGTCGGCGCGTCCCGGCAGGTGCTCGGCGCGGTGCGCGGACGCCGGGTCGCCATGGTCTTCCAGGACCCGTCGACGAGCCTGCACCCGCAGCTCACCGTGGGCCGCCAGCTCACCGACCACCTGCGCCACCACCTCGGTCTCGGCAAGGAGGCCGCGCGGTCCAGGGCCGAGGCCCTGCTCGAGCGGGTGCGGGTGCCGGACGCCCGGGCCTCCCTCGGGCGCTACCCCCACCAGTTCTCCGGTGGTCAGCGGCAGCGCATCGCGATCGCGGTGGCGCTCGCGTGCGAGCCCTCCGTGCTGCTGGCCGACGAGCCGACGACCGCGCTCGACGTGACCGTGCAGGCCGGAGTGCTGCAGCTGCTGCGGGAGCTGGTCGACGACGGCGGGCTGAGCATCCTGCTCGTCACCCACGACCTCGGCGTGATGAGCGCCGTGGCCGACGAGGTGACGGTGATGCGCCAGGGGCTCGTCGTGGAGTCGGCTCCGCGGGAGCGGCTGTTCACCGCGCCCGAGGACGAGTACACGCGGGCGCTGCTCGCGGCTCTGCCCGGCTCGAGCTTCGAGGAGAGCCCGGAGGAGCTGGTCGCCGAGCTCGTCGAGGGGCACGAGAGGGCCGCCGCCGCGGACGATCCGGGCGCGGCCGCGGCAGGCGACGTCGAGAGGGGTGCGCGATGAGCGCGGGAGTGGTTCTCGAGGCCGACGGCATCGTCGTCGAGTACGGGCGGAGACCGCCGCTGCGTGCCGTCGACGGGGTCGGCTTCCGGGTGGCGGCCGGCGAGGTCGTGGCGCTGGTCGGCGAGAGCGGCTGCGGAAAGTCGAGCCTCGCGCGCGCCGTCGTCGGCATCGAGAAGCGCCGCGGTGGCGACGTGCGCCTGAACGGCGTCGACGTGCCCGCGCTCGGACTCCGTCGGCGCAGTCCGGCGATGACCGGCGTGCAGATGGTCTTCCAGGATCCGAACTCCTCGCTCAACCCCCGTCGCCGCATCGGCGAGCAGATCGGCGACGGCGTCCGGGCGGCGCTCGCCCGGGGCGCCGAGGGCTCGGATCCGGCCGACTGGCTGCGCCGCGTCGGGCTCGACCCGGCGATGGCGAGCCGGTTCCCGCACGAGTTCTCCGGCGGCCAGAAGCAGCGCATCGCCATCGCGCGGGCCCTCGCGGCGCGGCCGCGGATGCTCGTGGCCGACGAGCCGATCTCGGCCCTCGACGCCTCGACCCAGACGAGCGTCGCCGCGCTGATGCGCTCGCTCAGCGTCGAGGCCGGCGCGGGCATGCTGTTCATCTCGCACGACCTCTCGGTGGTCCGGCGCATCGCCGACCGGGTGCTCGTGATGTACCGCGGCCGGGTCGTGGAGTCGGGGGACGCCGAGACGGTGTGGCAGAGCCCGCTGCACCCGTACACGCGAGCGCTGCTCGCGGCGATCCCGCTGCCGGACGGCCTGGGGCGGCTGCCGCTGGCTCCACTCGACGCCGACCGGGCGGCCTGGCTCGAGGAGCTGCCCGACGCGCTGGAGCGGACGGGCGCGTGAGCGCGGTGGAGGAGGCCCGGGCAGAGGAGTCCGCACTCTGGAGCATGCCGAGGGCCGTGAACCGCAGCCCGCTCCCCGGGGACGGCGCGTTCATGACCGCCGGCTGGGCCGATCCGGAGCCGGTGATCGACCCCGACGACCCGGTGCTCGCCTACACCGCGGAGCGCCGGTCGCGACTGGCGCAGGCGCTGCCCGCCGAGCTGCTGATCATCCCCGCCGGCCTGCCGCGGGTGCGCTCGAACGACAGCGACCACCGCTTCCGCCCGGGCACCGACCACGTGTGGCTGACGGGCAACGGAGTCGCCGAGAGCGTGCTCGTCGTCGACACGACGGGAGGGGAGGCCGGCTCGATCCTGTACCTGCGTGCTCCCTCCGGCCGCGACGGAGACGAGTTCTGGCAGAACGACGCGCTCGGCGACCTCTGGGTCGGGCCGCGGCCGTCGCTCGCCGAGACGCAGGCGGCGCTGGGCATCGAGACCCGGCCGCTGGCCGACTTCACCCGCGACGTGGAGCGGGCCGCGCGGCGGGCCCGGCGCATCCGGGTCCTGCCCACCCTCGACGAGAGCGTCGACGAGCTGGTGCGGAGCATCTGCGGGCCGGAGCTCGGACCGCACCTCGTGCTCAAGGCGACGCTCGACGAGCTGCGCCTGATCAAGAACGACTGGGAGATCGGACGGCTGCAGCTCGCCGTCGACGGCACGGCGCGGGGCTTCGACGACTGCCTCGAGGCGTGGCCGGTCGCCCGCGCGATACCCCGCGGCGAGCGCTACCTCGAGGGCACCTTCGCCCGCCGCGCCCTGGTCGAGGGACAGGGGCCGGCCTACGGATCGGTCGTCGCCTCGGGAGCGCACGCCACGACCCTGCACTACACGCGGAACACCGGGCCCCTCGCCGAGGGCGATCTCGTCCTGATGGACATGGGCGTCGAGCTGCCCTCGCTCTACGCCGCCGACATCACCCGCACCTTCCCGGTCAGCGGGGAGTTCACCCCGCTGCAGCGGGACGTGTACTCGATCGTGCTGCGCGCGCAGCAGGCCGGCATCGACTCCCTGCGCGCGGGAGTGCGCTTCCAGGACTACCAGGACGCGTGCGGGCGAGCCCTCACCGAAGGGCTGATCGACCTCGGCCTGATCCGCTGCTCCGTCGACGAGGCCGTGGCCCCGTCCGCGTCGTACCACCGCCGGTGGAGCATCTCCCGCGCCGGGCACATGCTCGGGATGGACGTGCACGACTGCAACCACGCTCCGCACGAGACGTACCTCGGCGGAGTGCTCGCGGCCGGCCACACGCTCACCGTGGAACCGGGCCTCTACTTCCAGCCGGGCGACCTGACGGTCCCCGCCGAGCTGCGGGGGCTGGGCATCCGGATCGAGGACGACCTCGTGGTCACGGAGACGTCGTCGATCCTGCTCTCGGCGGCGATGCCGCGCACGCCCGACGCGGTGGAGGAGTGGATGGCGAGGTTGGCGGGCTGAGAGATCGGGCCCTCGACGCGATCGGCCGACGCGGCCTACGGGAGCTGCGGGGGCGCGATCAGTTCGAGGAATCCGCCGAGGGCACCTTCGAGGTAGATGATGCGCGTGCCGGCTCGGGCGCCAGCGGTCATCCGGTGAGGTGTCCCGACCGGTCTCCAACCGTGTCCAGAGCAGAGCTCGAGGACACGATCGAGGTCCGAGACCGTGAGCGCGATGTGCACCGTGCCGACCTGTGCGGGCGAGCCGGCGGACTCGAGCTGTCGGGGCGGGTCGTACTGCAGCAGCTCCACACGGTGGGGGCCGAGGGTCACCGTCGCTGCGCGGATCACGGCTCCACGGACGCCGGTGGTCGCCGCCGTGACCTCCACGTCGAGCGTGAAGGTGCGCTCGAGCACGAACCCGAGACCGGAGCACCACAGCACCAGCGCGTCGTCGAGGTCGGCCACGGTGAGACCGGAGTGAGCGACGTCGGAGACGAGCGGTGATGCCATGACCTCAGTATCGAGCTCCGACACGCCTGCCTGAGGATGTGCGGCACTCCTCACCCTCCCTGGGTGAGGCCGGTGATCAGGTTGATGGCGACGGCGACGACGAAGGTGCCGAAGAAGTAGGACAGCAGGGCGTGGGCCAGGGCTACGCGGCGTGAGGGGGTGGAGGACTGGGTGATGCTGCTCGCGCTGTAGGCCATCCCGATCGAGAACGCGGTGTAGGCGAAGTCGCTGTAGGACGGTTCCTCGTCCTGGTCGAAGTCGAAGCGGTGGCGGTCGTCGAGGTAGTACATGCGCGCGTACTTGAAGGCGTAGACGGTGTTGATGAGCGCCCAGGCCGCGACGACCCCGACGACCGCGAGGATCGCGGCCGCGGATCCGACGGGGTCCTTCTGCTGGCTGCGGAGGAGTGCGACGACCACGAGGACGAGGCTGAAGAAGGTGGCGGCGATGATGAGCGAGTCGACCAGCTTCCGGGACCGGTCCTCGTGGCGGGCGAGGTCGCGGGTGCGTTCCGGGCCGGCCGGCCACGCCGTCGACCAGGCCCAGACGAGGAACACCGCCGCGGCGATCGCCCAGCGGAGCAGAGGCGACAGATCGGGGACCGCAGTGGACCCTGAGCGCTCGGGCCGGAGATCCTTCAGACGGGCACGATCGGCCCCAGCACATTGAGCGCGACGACGGCCACCAGCTGGACGACGCCCGCGGTGACCAGTCGACCACCGAGGTGCGACGTGTCAGCGGGCCGCTCGGTCACCGAGCCGATCCGTACTGCTCCCGACGTCGTCCGGCACGTGAGTCAGGATGTCGCCCACCTGGCAGCCGAGGACCTCGCAGATGGCGTCGAGTGCTGAGGAACTCACACCATCCTCCTGCGAAGAGGGGGCGGTGTCAGCCGGAGAGGGCAGTGCCCGAGAGCGGGTGGGTCAGTCGTCGTCGCTGTCGGGCGCGGGTGCCTGATCGGTGCTGGTGCTCGAGGTGGAGTCGGACCAGACTGCTTGTGCGCCGGAGTCGCCGATGCGGATGACGTCGATGGTCGCTCCGACGGAGATGGCGATCGCTGCGACGGCGAGCACGATTCCGACGAGGGGGCGGCGGGTGGTGGCGGCTCGGTCCTCGGTTCGTCGCGTGCGGCGGAACCAGAGCCACTGGACCAGGGCGACGAGGAACAGGCCGGCAGCCCAGGGGAGCAGGTGGTCGCCGAGCTCGGTGTGCTTCTCGAGGATCGCGGACGGCTCCGTCTGTCGTTCGAGCGCTTCACCGGCCTGCGTGGTGAGCGGGACGGCGATCAGCGCGGCGAGGGCGATGATCGGGGTGAGGATCCCGAACTTGCGGCGGGCGGCCGGCCAGAGGCTGCCGAGGATGAGCATCAGTGCGGCGAGGGGGAGCAGAACCACGACGGCGTGCACGAGGAGCGGGTGGAGGGGGAGGCCGTTGATCTGCCAGTCGTTCATCGGGGGCGCCTTCGGTCGAGAGGGGGGCTGTCCTCGTGACGCTAACGCGCCCCGCCCTGCGCGCTCTGCCGTTGGACGTATTCGTGTGAGCCCTCGAACGATCACTCGCCCGTCCTCCGAGCCGACTCCCCGCTTCACCGCCGATATGCGAGGAGCCGACCGAGCGGAGTCAGGACGTGTGCCGGCTCGCCGGTGCGATCAGGCGGCGGAGCCGGTCGGTCACGAGAAGGGCACCGGCGGCGTCGATGGTGAGGACGTCGACGTCGAAGCGGTCGGTGACGGTGTCGAGCGTCCCGACGCCGCCGGCGAGGATCGCGGTCGCGAGGACGTCGGCGGTGACGATGTCCTCGGCGATCACGGACACCTGCACGAAGGGGACGTCACCGGGCTCGGCAGGTCGGCGCCAGACGTGCTCTCCGCGTTCGGCGGTCCCGGAGGTGGCGATCGCGCGGCGACCGTCGCCGAGGGGGACGATGCAGAGCAGCGCCTGCCGGTCGCCGGGATCCACGATCCCGATCGTCCAGCTGTCGGCGGGCGAGGTGAGGACGTCTCCCCCGACATCGAGGAGCCATTCGCCGTCGCCGAGCAGCCGGGCCGCGTGCGCCATGGTGGTCGCTTTGACGGTTCCGGCGAGGTCGATGACCCCGTCGGGCCGGTGCGGGGTGAAGGCGCCGTCCGTCGCCGTTCGCCAGTGCAGCGATTCGGTGTAGGCGGTCCGCATCTGCTCGGACGCGGCCGTCAGCGCGAGCTCGCCGCGGGCGATCCGGGACGCCTCCGACTCCGGCCGGTACAGGCTGAAGCGGGCGTCGGCGTCGGCGAAGACGGCTTCGACGTCGCCGACCGGGGTGTCGTCGGCGGCGCGCAGGCTGACGACGGTGCCCATCGTCGTGAACGTGTGCACGGTCAGAGTCCGGCCTGGTCGATCGCCGATTGCAGGGAGGTGAGGTACCCGTCGCTGGTGTAGGTCGCTCCGCTGACCGCCTGCACGTTCGCGGACTGGGCGGCGAGGACTTCTTGACGCAGGATCGGCGCGGCCCGGTGCGAGATCGACACGGACCGGCCGTCCTTGTCCGTGAGGTGCACGGCCGTGACGTCGGTGATCTGCCCGCCGGCGACGGTGATCGCGACCTGCACAGCGCCGAAGCGAGTCGGAACAGATGAGCCGGTCCACGTGCCGTCGGCCGAGGCGGACGGGCTAGCAGTGGCCGTCGAGCTCGTACCGGTCGACGGGTCGGTGGGCGCGCCGGCGGAGGGCGTCGTCGAGGCGGGGGCGCCGGCCGGGGTCGGCGTGGTCACCGCGGGAGCCGCTCCTTCCGTGGCTGTGGTGTCGCTCGTCCCGGTGGCGAGCGGGGACCCGGTGGCGCCGGCGGATCCCATCTGCCAGCCGACGACGAGGACGGCGAGGGAGGCGAGGACGCTGGCGACTGCTGCTCGTGTTCTCACCAGTCGAACCTCTCCACGTGGATCTGCCGGTCGGGCAGGCCTGCCGCTCGCGCGTCGCGGACGACGAGGTCGGCCCAGGCGGTCGGACCGCAGACGAACAGGTCGGATTCGAGCAGGCCCGGCAGTGCCGAGGTGATCGTCACACCTCGGGCGACGGACTCGGCGGACATCCACGTCGCCAGCCCTGCGGGCCGCCGGCCGATCATCCCGAACAGCGCGCCGCGGCTGCTGCGGACCAGTGTCCGAGTCTCGTCCCAGAGGTAGGTCTGGGAGTCGTCGGTGGCGCGCAGCAGGACGGTGGCCTCGCCGGGTCGGAGGCCGCCGTGCTCGAGGAGCGCTCGGGCGGGGGTGATGCCGATGCCGGCGGCGATGATCGCGAGCCGCGGGGCGGTGCGGGCGACGTCGGTGAAGATCCCGTAGGGGCCCTCGATCGAGACCGCGGTCCCGGGGCGCAGTCGTGCGAGACGGTCGGTCCCGGCTCCGAGTGCGCGGACGGTGATCCGAGCGCGGGTGTCGGTCGGGACGGCGGAGAAGGAGATCGGGTGCGCATGCCACCAGGTGCCGCGGCTCCAGAACCGCCAGATCGCGTACTGCCCGCCGATCACGCCGAGGCGGGAGAGGTCGCGGCCGGAGAGGTGGAGCGAGAAGACGCCGGGGGCGATCGTCTCGACGGCCTCGACCTGGATCCGGTGCCGCAGGGTGGCGAGTACGGGCACCGCGAACCGGAACCTGGCGATCGCTCCGAACGCCAGGACGTAGAGGGCGAGCCAGTAGACGCGCTGCGGGGTGCTCCCGGCGAGGACCTGGCCGGCGGAGAGCTGGTGGGGGACGGCGACGAGGACCGCCGCGTAGCTGAGGAGGTGGATCGCGTGCCACGCCTCGTACGCGAAGCGGCGGCGCACGGCGACGAGGGAGGTGACGACGACGAGCACCAGCAGGGTGCTGCCGAGCAGCGCCAGGAGCATGTCGGCGCCGGAGTACAGAGCGAGTGTCTCGTTCCACAGCGTCAGCCCGTCGGTGAGGGCGTAGCCGACGGTGAGCAGGGCACCGTGCCCGAGGATCAGAGACAGGGCGGGCTTGCCGAGGCGACGGTGCAGCGCCATCGCGGTGTCCTGGCCGAAGGTGCGGTCGATCCAGGGGATCCGGGCGGCGAGGACGAGCATGACCAGGATCAGGTCGGTGCCGACGAGGCCGGCGACGATCCCTGCGGCCGTGAGAGCTCCGGCGATATCGGTGGCCTCCGCGGGCCCGCCGGCTGCGAGGTAGAGCGCGATGGCGAGGGCGACCGAGACCCAGCCGGCGGTGACGAGCGCGTCCGCGGAACGCAGGCGCCGACGCAGGGATCGCTCGCGGTCGGCCTGCGACCGCCGCAGCGTGGTCGGCGCGTGGGGTGCGGGTGCGTTGGTCAGTCGGATCGTGGTGCTCACGGCGGCGCCCTCCGGTCGGTGTCGCATGCGCCGACCTCGGGTTTCCGGGGGCGCGCTCCTACCGTCGCGGGGGAGTCTTGGTGTCGACTATGAGGGATGCGTGCCGATTCCCCGCCGGAGTCCGATTCGTGTTCGAGGTCTCACATGTCACCGCTCGGGCAGCACGACCGTCACCCTCACTCCGGCGGGTCGACAGTTCTCGATGGTGACCGATCCGTCCGCGGTGTCAACGAGAGCTGCGACGAGGGCGAGCCCGAGCCCGCTGCCGCCGTCGCGGCTGGTGCGCGCCTCGTCGGGTCGAGAGAAGCGCTCGAACGCGTGCGGCACGAACTCCTCCGGAATGCCGTGCCCGGTGTCCTCCACGCGCAGCTCGAGGGTGGAGTCGTGCTGCTCGAGGAGGAGGGTGATGCGTCCGGCAGGAGGTGTTGCGGCGATCGCATTCGCGCCGAGATTGTCGAGGATCCGCGAGAACGCGCTCACCGAGAGCGGGTAGGGCGCGTCGGCGCGCTCGATCGCGGTATCGAGCTCGATGTCGGGGCCGGTGCCGCCGGTGATCGTCCTCAGCCGGTCGACGGAGTCCATCAGCTCGGTCTCCAGCTCGCTCGCCGTCGCGCGCGCGGTGACGGGCGGGGCGGCGTCCAGCCGGGAGAGCTCCAGGAGGTTCGTCGCCAGGCGGGACAGGCGGGCGAGGGACCCCTCGGCGGCGCGGATCTCTTCTTCGAGGGCGTCCGCGTCGCCGAAGTGCCGGTGCGCGAGTTCGAGCTGGGTGATGACGACTGCCAGCGGCGTGCGGATCTCGTGGCTGGCCGCGGACACCATCTGCCGCTCCCGATCGGCGGTGTCCCGCGTCCGGGCGATGAACGCGTTCAACGTCTCCGCCAGATCCGACAGCTCATCAGTCGCCGGGCCTACGGGAAGCTCGCCGCCGTGCCGGTCGCCGAGCGACGCGGCGGTGCGGCGCATCCGCTCGACCGGACGCAGGGCGGCGCCGGTGAGCAGCCATGCGGCGAGGGCGGACAGGATCACGAGGGCCGCGGCGCTGACGAGCAGCGTCCGGTCCAGGGCCGCGACGGTCAGGTCGCTGCCGGCGCCGCTGCGAGCCGCCCACAGCTCCCACGTGCCCGCACTCGTGTCCAGGGTCCGGGAGACGATCGTGAACCGGACGTCCTCGTCGGTCATCACCGTCGAGGTGCCGTCGCTGCCGGTGCTGCGCTCCAGAACCTCGTGGACGTCGTGCGGCATCGTATCGACGGGGACCGCTCCGCCGGGAGCGCGCGCGAAGATCAGGATCCCCTCGGCCGGAGGGTCGGGGGTCTCGGTCGGGTCCGATCCCAGATCGGCGAGATACGGGGCGAGGTCGCCCTCGGCGAGGGTCACCTCGGACGCGACGACGATGCTGCGGAACTGCCCGTGCAGCACGAGGGTGATCACGCCGACCCCGATCAGCGCGACGAGGAGGCTGCCGAGGGTGATCCGGGAGCTGATCGACAGGGAGCGCAGCAGCCTCACTCGGCGCGCTCCAGCCGGTATCCGGCGCCGCGGACGGTCGTGATCCGGAGGCCTGTGTCGGCGAGGGCGAGCTTCTTGCGGAGGTAGCTGACGTACTGATCCACGAGGGTCGGCTCGAACGTCTCCGTAGACCCCCACACTTCGGCGAGGATCTCCGTCCGGGTCAGTACCTCATCGAGATGCACGGCGAAGAAGCGCAGCAGCGTGAGCTCCTTGACACTCAGCGCGAAGGGACGCTCTCGGACCGTCGCGCGCACGGACAGGGCATCCAGGCGCAGCGCTCCGATCTGGACCACTGGCTGCGGGCCGCTGGCTCGGCGCCGGATCTGTGCGCGGATCCGGGCGCTCAGCTCGCCGAAGTGGAACGGCTTGGTGACGTAGTCGTCGGCGCCCGAGTCCAGCCCGAAGATCCGGTCCTCGACGGCGTCCCGCGCCGTGATCAGCACGACCGGGACGGTGCTGCCCGACTCCCGCATCCGTCGGCAGACCTCGAACCCGGTCATCCCTGGCAGCATCACGTCGACGACGGCGACATCGACGTCTCCCGCGGTGAAGGCGATCAGCGCGTCGACGCCGTTGTCGACGAGCTGCACGTCGTAGCCGTCCTCCCGCAGTCCCCGCTCGACGAGGGCACCCATCTGCGGGTCGTCCTCGACGACGAGGATCCGGGACATCAGACTGCGCCGGACGTGCCGAGCAGCAGGCCGATCAGGAACGTCGCCGCGAGGGCCAGAGCGCCGCCGACGACGATGCGGATCATCGGGCGCAGAGCCGGGCTGCCGCCGACCCGTGCGCTGATGTATCCGGTCGCGGCGAGGGCGATCAGCACCACGGCGAAGGTCACCGGAACCCTCCAGTCCGGCGGAGGGAGCAGGATCGCCAGCAGCGGCAGCACGGCTCCCAGGAGGAACGCCAGCGCCGAGGCGCCGGCGGCGGCGAGCGGGCTGGCGACCGCTTCCTCGTTCAATCCGAGCTCCGCTTCCAGATGTGCGGTCAGAGCGTCGTTCTCGGTCAGCTCGCGGGCGACCTGATGCGCTGTCTCCGGGGTCAGGCCACGCGCTCGATAGAGCCAGGCGAGTTCTTCGAGCTCCCCGTCGGGATCCTCGGCCAGCTCGACCCGCTCCTTCGCGATCAGTGCGCGCTGGCTGTCGCTCTGGCTGCTCACCGACACGTACTCGCCGAGCGCCATCGAGATCGCACCGCCGACGACCCCTGCGACGCCCGCCGTCAGGATCGGTGCCGTGGCGGTCGTCGCTCCGGCGACACCCACGACGAGAGCGGCGACCGAGACGATGCCGTCGTTCGCGCCGAGCACGCCCGCTCGCAACCAGTTCAGCCGCCCTGAAATCGCGCTGTCGTGCGGTTCCGCGCGGGGCGAGGAGGGCTGAGGCGTGAATGGGGTCGACATGAGGGCCATGCAAGCACCCACCCCTCGGTAGCGCTAGCCAGGCGAGCCTGCCCGATCCCGTCAGTGCTGCACCGGCTGGGAAGAGACGAAGGGGAGAGGCAGAGCCCAGCGCCGGCCGGGAGTTAACCCATGCAGTCAGGGTGACACGGACCCCCGTCATTCGCACTCGGACAGAGTCATCGATGGTGCAGAGCCCCAGTCGAAGCGGCGATCTGCACACCTCGGTGGGCGAGGAGATGCGGACGGTGCCGGCGGGCTGACCGCTGTCAGCCGGTCTGCTGCGGGTCATCAGGAAGCCCGACGGCTCCTAGGCTGACCCGATGAGTTCCCCGGCACCGACCCGCCCATTCGTGGGTGTAGCGCGCATCGCCGTCGGTGCAGCCGCCGTCGCGGTGATCCTCCACACCTACGCGCTGAGCATTGCGGTCGGCGACCCGAATCCGTTCGACTACTTCGGCTACTTCACGAACCAGACCAGCCTGCTCGCGAGCGCGGTGCTGATCGTCGCCGGATCGGTCGCGCTCGCCCGCCGTCCGACGCCCGTGTGGCTGAGCTACGTCCGCGGCGCGGCGACGGCCTACTCGATCTTCGTCGCCGTGATCTACAACACCCTCGTTCCCGGTACCGGGACGGCCCCGCCCTGGGTCAGCGCCGTCCTGCACGTGGTGCTCCCCGCGCTCGTCCTCCTCGACTGGATCGTCGTCAACGACCGCGGGCCGCTCTCCTGGCGCCGGCTGTGGGTGGTCCTGCCCTACCCGATCGTCTGGGTCGTCGTCGTGCTCGTCCGCGGAGCGACCGACGGGTGGGTGCCCTACGGCTTCCTGCTCCCCGAGAACGGGACGCTCTCGCTCGTCCTGCACGTCGCCGGGCTGACCTGCGCGGTGCTCCTTGCGGGCGCGCTCGTCTGGGCACTGAGCCGACGCCGCAGATCG
This sequence comes from Rathayibacter sp. AY2B5, assembly GCF_002931645.1. NCBI lineage: Bacteria > Bacillati > Actinomycetota > Actinomycetes > Micrococcales > Microbacteriaceae > Rathayibacter > Rathayibacter sp. AY2B5. The sequence continues at coordinate 69,994 of NZ_PSUE01000011.1, forward strand.
GCCGGTTGATGTCCTGTTCTCCGTCGCCGTGAATCATGAGGCGTGCTGATTCCCGACGTCGGGCGCGTCACCTCTCGTGCGCCGCGGCTCGGCCGCAGCGGGCTCTGATCACGCGCGACACGAGATCGATGACCAGCAACCCCGACATCAGTTCAGTCTCGCGAACCCGAGCGCCTTGTGCGCGTCCCGTATGGGGATGGTCCAGCGGGCGTCCGGCAGGGCGTCTCCATGCCGGACGACGAGCGGCCCGCTCGCAGGGGGGGCTTAGCGACGCGCGGATAGTGTGCACTGCGTGGTTGACGTCGCTCGGAAGGGACCCCTGAGTCCGGTGATCGCCGCGATCGCCGTCCTCGGGATGATCGTCGCGCCCGTCATGCTGACCTACCTCTCCATCAGTGAGAGAGGAATCGGCATGGGATTGATGCCCACCGACGAGGAGGCCGCAGCAGGGAAAGCCTTCCTCCTCGCGGCTGGCATCGTCGCCCTCACCAGCGCTATCAGCGTCTGGGTCCTCACCGTCATTCGCGCGACAAGCGGGGCCCATGCTCACCACGGGTGGGAAATCGTCTGGTGCATCCTGGCGTTGCCGACCGCACTCGTCGGCTTCGCCCTCGCGGCCATCGCCTCCCACATGCCTTAAGGCCGTCCCTCGACTCCCGAGCGATGATCACGGCGGCGCGATGCCAGGCCGACCGTCGCGCGCGGATGATGATCTGGCGGGCGTCCGGTAGGGGATAGGTCACAGAGGCACTGTCGAACCGACAAAGTTCGTTAATGACGCCTGAGACGAAACCGTGCTCTGAGGGCATTCACTACTGAGGGGGTGATGTCGGATGGTCGGTGCTGCTGAGGTGACGCTGGTAAATCGTCTTCGCGGCGGTGACCCTTCGGCGCTGGATGCTCTCTTCCGGATGCACGGCCGCGCGGTCTACCGGGCCGCGGGAAGCTTCCTCGCGGACGCCGGTCATGCCGAGGACGTCGTGCAGGAGAGCTTCTTCCTGCTCTGGCAGCGCCGCTCGGGCGTGCGCATCGTGGGGGAGTCGGTGCTGCCCTGGCTGCTGGTCACGGTACGCAACCTCAGCTTCTCGACCAACCGCCGCGAGCAGCGCCGACGCCACCTGCCCCTCTCCGACGACACCGCCTCTCGCGGCGTCGACGCGGAGACGAGCGACCGGCTGCTCGACGTGCGGCGTCTGGTCGAGCAGATGAGCGCGACGGACCGGGCGATCTGGACGGCGTGCATCGAGGACGACCTCAGCTACAGCGATGCCGCTCGCTCCCTCGGCCTGTCCCACGGGACTGTCCGCAACCGCCTCTCGCGGGTGCGGACATCACTGGCGAGAACCCTGACGGAACGGACAGAAGACCATGGACGATCCTGACCTGAGCGACGAGCAGCTCGAGCGCATCAGCGCACGCCTCGCGCACCGCATCCGCCGCCGCCGACGTCTCGGCCAGGCCGCGGCGGTGACCCTCGCCGGCATCGCGGGCGCGATTCTCAGCGTCGCTGTCCTCACGGCGGTGACGACGGAGCGCGGCACTCCGGTCGCAGCGCCCGTCACCTGCTGGGAACAGGACGGGCAGGGCGTCGCCCTGTCGGGCGAGATTCAGACGCCCGCGAAGCAGTCCACTGCGTCGCTCGCAGCGGCGTGTGCTGCGCTCGCTGGGACCGACGCAGACGGGACGGACGCCGCCTTGTTCTCCCTCGCAGGAACGCAGGTGTGCCAAAAGGGCGGCCGGATCGAGATATTCACGGGACTGACCACCGCGGTCGACTGCACCAACCCGCCCGCGACGCAGACCGGAGTGGACCAGTGACCGTCAGGCGGGCGAGAGTCCTCCCCCTCATAATCCTCTGCCTCTCCGCGGCGCTCCTCGCCAGTGGATGCGCGACGAGCGCCAGCAGCCCCGGGTCGCCGTCGACGGCGCAGGTGCCGGGTGAACTGCTCGGCGCCGAAGTCGCGACCAGGCTCGTCTACGAGACCACTTCGGTCGTCGGTGACCAGGGATCGGGCGGATGGCTGCTCGATCACCCCGTCAGCCTTCGCATCACCGGCACCGACGGCCGGTCGCAGCTCAGCGTCGACGGTCCCTGCAACACGCTCACCTACGACCTCCAGTCCGCCGGCCTGCAGACCTCCGTGTGGGTGGTCACCGGAGGCCCCGCGACGACGTACGTCGGCTGCCTCGACGCCGCCGACGAACGAGAGCAGTGGCTCATGGACGTGCTGGGCGCCGAGGACGTCAGCCTCACCCAGACCTCCACGACGATGCGCATCCGCTCCGGCCCCGTCACTATCGACGCCACCGCCAGCACGACCCCCATCTCCACCGAGACGCCTGCCGAACCAACAGAGATGACGGAGTCCCTGACACCCACCGTTCCGCCAGAGGGTCCGCCGGGCACCCCCATTGCCACCGCCGCCTCTGAGGGACCGATCATCGACGTCCAGCAGCTGACGAACCCGGCGCTCGACCTGGCTAACGGCACCGGAGTCCAGCTCTCGACGCTCAGTGCGGAGGAGAAGAAGCAGTACCCGATCTACGCGGTCGGAACCACGTACGAGGAGCTCGCCGCTTATGACCCCGCTCTCGCGGACCACTACTGGGTCGCACAGGACGAGCCGGTCTGGGCGCTGACCGTGCACGCGCCCGCGGAGAGAACAGACGTGCCCTATGGCTTCGACCTCCATCGGGTGGACGTCTTCACCGCCGTCTACGACGGGATCAGCGGAAAGCTCCTGACGTCACAGGGCGATGTCGACCTCGCGTCTCTCGGTGCGCCCGGCGAGCTGATCACCGCCGGATAGATCCTTAGTTACCGTCCGTATGGGAATCCCCAAACGGGACGCCAGAGGCGATGCGTATGAGGCGAAGCGCGCGATTGCTTGGTGGCGCGCTCGCTACGCTCACGTGATGGTCGGCCTCTCGCAGTGGCGAACGGCGAGCTGACGCTCGCCGTTCGCGCCGCGCCCGGTTCCGGGTTCTGCTCGCTGAGGTCTGTGGTGAGTGCTCGCACCCCTGGGTGGAGCACCTCGCGGACGCCGGCCTGGTCGGCAGCCCCGTGTGCTCGGAGTGCGTCTACGAGCTCGAGCATGGGTTCAGTAGCGGACCGATTTGTCACCGACCGGTTCCGATCGATGTGTTGAGTCGCGCTGATGCCGATGCGGCGGCGGCAGGGCAGGGCGGCAGTGATCAATTGGTCGGAGGAGGCCAGATTCGGGTCGCAAAAGAAGACCTTGACGCCTCATGTCAGCGTCCGGCGAGAGTGGTCAGCAGGTCCTGGATGCTCGTCTTCTCGACAACCGGGTCGGGGCTGCCGGCGCGGACGGAGGAGAGAACGGGGTCGATCTGCTGGTCGACGTAGGTCCACGTCTGGCAGTTCGCGGCGCTCAGTGCGGGCTCCGCGTCGTCCCAGGCGGTCTCAAGGTCGGTGGCGCGGGCTTTCGCGCCGGCCTGATCGCCGCTGGTGACGAGGGCGAGGGTGTCGGCGGTGATCGTCTGGAAGTTCTGCACGTCGGCGGAGGGGAAGTCGGTCTGAACGGATGCCTTCGCGTCAGCTGCGGACAGCGTTCCCGACGCATCGCAGGCCGGGGCTGCGCCTTCCGGTGCCGGAGTGGTGTGCGGCTGGCTGTTCGTGAAGGCGAGCAGACCGACGACAGCGACGGCGAGGACCGCGAACGCGACGAGCGAGCGTCGCTCCCGAGCGACGGGCGGGGTGTGGTGCTCGGCCGCGCCCTTGTCGACGTCGGCCTTGCTGAGGGAGAGGTACACGACCGTTGCGAGGATCGCGAGCAGGAAGACGATGCTGGTGACGAAGGTGCCGAGCCCGAGGCCCTGCTCGTCGGGGGAGAGGCCGAGCCAGTCGCCGATGTTGGCGCCGAGGGGGCGGGTGAGGATGTAGGCGATCCAGAACGCGAGGACGGGGTTCGCTCCGTAGCGCCAGAGGCCCGTGACGATGGCGATCAGGGCGAGGGGCAAGAGGATCGAGACGCCGGGGCCCCAGCCGGTGAGCTCGAGGGTCCAGTCGCCGAGGGCGGTGCCGAGCGCGAAGGTGACGAGGACGGTGAGCCAGTAGAACGCCTCGCGCGGGGTGGTGTCGATGCTGTGGATGGAGAGGGTGCGCTCCTTCGAGTACCAGACGCTGAACACGATCGCGAGCAGCACGGAGAAGACGAGGGAGCTGGCCCAGAGGGGGACGCCGAGCTGGTCGGTGAGGATGTCGGTGAGCAGGGTGCCGGTGACGCTCATGACGACGACGGTCAGCCAGTACGCGGCGGGCAGGTAGCGGCGCAGCCGCATCTGGATCGCGAGCACGACTGCGGTGACGATGATGAAGATCACGGCGGTCGCGATGAGGCCGACGCCGAGGACCATGTTGATCCAGTCGGCGAAGCTCTCGCCGACGGTGGTGCAGAGGATCTTGATGATCCAGAACCAGATCGTGACCTCGGGGACCTTGCTGAGCAGCCGGTGCACCGGGAAGCGGGTCGTCGTCGTTGAAGTGTCCATGCCCGCAGAGTCGCAGCCGGGACGGGGGCGGCGGCTCGGGATGCGCCGTGCTGTGTTGTGTTTGCTCACAACGACCCGGAGCTCCCGAACGCGTTCAGGTCGATGCCCGGCCGAGGGGCTGAGGTTCTGTGCTTTCACAACGGATGCAGGGGAATCCTCCGCCGCCACAGGCCGCTCGTTCGTAGCGTGGACTCCTTCGGCGCGCTCCGCGTCGGGAGACGAGGACGACACTGATGCCGAGCCGGGAACCCGCGACAGACGGTGCGATCGCGTATCGGGCGGCGCGACGCTGGCCGCTGATCTCGGCGGGCCTCGCGGTGCTGCTCACGGGACTTCTGGCCGCGCTGATCTTCTACCGCGAGCACGACAAGCCGTTCGGGTTCGACACCGCGTGGATGAACGAGATCATCGAGCACCGGTCGACGTTCTGGCTGGTGCCGTTGCTGGTGATGAACAGCCTCGGCGGCGGGATCGTCGGCACGATCGTGGTCCCGCTCGTCGTGTTCGTGGCGCTGCTGGTCTGGCGGGGTCGCTGGGCGGCGACGTACTTCGCGATCGCCGCGCCGCTGAGCGGGCTGCTGGTGCAGATCCTCAAGAACGCGGTGGGGCGTCCGCGGCCGCTGGAGATCCTCGTGAACGCCGACTTCGGCTCGTTCCCCTCCGGCCACAGCGCGAACGCCGCCACGACCGCGATGGTCCTCGCGATCGTCTTCCCGCTGTGGTGGGTCCGCATCGCCGGAGCCCTTTACACGGTGGCGATGATGCTCAGCCGCACGTACCTCGGTGCGCACTGGATCTCCGACACCGTCGGCGGGCTGCTCCTGGGCGCCGGGGTGGCGTTGATCGTCTGGGCGCCGCTCGCGGTCAGGCTGCACACCGAACGTGCTGCATCACCGTCGTTCCGTTGGCGGCGCTTCTCCGGGCACCGTCCGACCAGATGACGGCGGAAGGCAGCGGGCAGCGCTGCCGGTGAGCGGGTCGCTGTGCGCTTGTTCAACGGACCCGGCGAAGCCCCCAGCCCCGGGTACCGCAGGCTGCCCGAGCATGGCGGCATGATGCACCTCACCGATCAGCGCCGCCCTCCGCTCCCTCGGATCCGCTCACATCTCGTCGCCGGCCGGTACGCCGCCTCGACGGTGCCCGAGGCGACGGCGCTGTTCTGGATCCTCAAGGTGCTGACGACGGGGATGGGCGAGACGGGGTCGGACTTCCTCGCGACCGCGTTCGACCCGGTGATCGTGGTCGGCGCGACAGGGCTCGCGTTCCTCGCCGCGCTGGCGCTGCAGTTCGCGGTCCGCCGGTACATCCCGTGGGTGTACTGGCTGGCCGTGCTGATGGTGAGTGTCTTCGGCACGATGGCCGCCGACGTGCTGCACGTGGTCGCCGGGGTCCCGTATCTCGTCTCCACTCTCGGGTTCGCGCTGGCTCTCGCGGCGGTCTTCGTCGTGTGGTGGCGGGTGGAGCGGACGCTGTCGATCCACTCGATCACGACGCCGCGCCGGGCCGCGTTCTACTGGCTCGCCGTCTCCGGGACCTTCGCGCTCGGCACGGCCGCGGGCGATCTGACCGCGTCGACGCTCGGGTTCGGCTACCTGCCGTCCGCGGTCCTGTTCGCGGCGGTCATCGCGGTGCCGGCGCTCGCGCACCGGTTCACGGGGCGGAACGCGGTCCTCGCGATCTGGGCCGCCTACGTCGTCACGCGACCGCTCGGCGCCTCGGTCTGCGACTGGCTCGCGGATCCGGTCGACCGGAAGGGCCTGGGCCTGGGCACCGGCCCGGTCACGCTCGCGGCCCTCGCGGTGTTCCTGCTGCTGGTCGCGGTGATCGCGCTCCGCCGACCGCGCGCGGCCGTCACGGCGACCCCCTGAGCGCTGGGCTCAGGCGTCGCGTCCGGCGCGGTTCTTCTGCCGCCAGTAGGTGAGGGCGATGCCGGCGAGGCTGAGAACGACGATGCCGACGAGGACGATGTCGATGTACTTCCCCACGAAGTCCGCGACGCCGGGGATCTGCCCGAGGAAGAAGCCGAGGAGGATCACGCCGGTGGACCAGACGGCGGCGCCGAGGGCGTTGAAGCCGACGAAGTGGCCGTAGTGCATCTTCCCGACGCCGGCGGCGACGGGGGCGAAGGTGCGCACGACCGGCACGAAGCGGGCGATGGTGACCGCCCAGCCGCCGAACCGGTCGAAGAACGACTGGGTGCGGGCGACGCTCGAGCGGCTGAAGAGCCCGCTGTCCTTGCGCTCGAAGATCCGCGGCCCGCTCGCGCGGCCGATGACGAACCCGAGCTGGTCGCCGAGGAACGCGGCGGCGGCGACCATCAGGATCACCAGCGGCACCGGCAGGGAGATCACGCCGGTCGCGACGAAGACACCGGTGAAGAAGAGGAGGGTGTCACCGGGGAGGAAGAACCCGATCAGCAGGCCCGTCTCGACGAAGGCGATCAGGCAGACCAGGGCGATCGCCCAGGGGCCGGCGCCGTCGAGGAGGGATTGGGGGTCGATCATCGGTTCTCCTTGCGAGAGGTCGGGTGGGGCTGCGTCGCGGGGATGCGGACGTCGACACCGAGGCCGTGGGGGGCGAGGTTGCGGAGTCGGAGCTCGCCGCCGGCGGCGCGGCTGAGACCGGCGACGATCGCGAGCCCGAGGCCGGCGCCGCCGTCGCGGGAGCGGGCGGCATCCGGGCGGGTGAAACGGTCAGTCGCGACCGCGAGGAACGCGTCAGGAACGCCCGGGCCGTCGTCGTCGACGGAGAGGACGATCTCTTCGGCGCGCTCGACGAGGGTCGCGCTGACGCTGCCGCCGTCGGGCGTCGCAGTGACGGCGTTCGCGAGCAGGTTGTCCAGGATCCGGCCGAAATCGGTCGGGGAGATCGGGTACCGGGCGGCGACGATCGAGGCGGGGGCGACGAAGTCGATCGCGAGGTCCCGCTCGCGGGCGAGCATCCGGGCGCGGTCGACGCTGTCGGCTACCTCCTCCCGCAGAGCCGCCGAGGAGGCGTCGCCGGTAGCGATGCCCGCGTCGATCCTCGAGAGGATCAGCAGCCCGTCGGTCAGGGACTGCAGGCGGTCGATCGAGCGGCGCGCGTCGACGACGTCGGCGTAGAGAGCCGCCGGATCGTCGCGGACCCGCTCAGCGAGCTCGAGCCGGGTGCGCAGCGCGGCGAGCGGGGTGCGCAGCTCGTGGCTCGCGTCGGCGACGAGCCGCCGCTCCCGGTCCGCCGACTCCCGCAGGTCCGCGATCAGCGCGTTCAGGGTCGAGGCGAGGTCGGAGAGCTCGTCGCGGGCGGGCCCGACCGGGAGCAGCTCGGTGGAGCGTCCCTGGCGCAGCCGGTCGGCGATCGCGCGCATCCTGCCGACGGGGCGCAGCGCGAGGCCGACGAGGACCCAGGACGTCACAGCGAACACGACGAAGAGGATCGCCAGGGCGAGGAGGAGTGTCCTGCTGACGCCGCCGACGACCGCCTCGGCGGTGTCGCGGCTCTCCTCGATCAGCGCCCGCGACGCTCCCGAGCGGACCAGCTCGATGGTGGAGGCGTCGAGGATGTGGTCCAGCTGCTCGCGGACGACGATCGCGACGATCCCGAAGAACAGCATCGCGACCAGCAGGCTCGACACCGTGATCCGCACCCGGATCGACAGGGACCGCCAGCTCACGGCTTCCCCCCGAGCCGGTAGCCCGCACCCCGACGGGTGACGATCTCGACCGACGCGGCACCGGCGACGAGCTTGCGGCGGAGGTAGCTGACGTACTGCTCCGCGATGTTGTGGTCCACGAAGTCCGCCGACCCCCACACTTCGAGCAGGATCTCCTCCCGCGGCACGAAGTCCCCGGCACGCGCCGCGAGCGCGCGGAGGACTCCGAACTCCTTGGGACTCAGCGGCAGGACGGCGCCGTCGATCGTCGCGGAGTGGGCGTACGGGTCTATGCGCAGGTTCCCGATCATGACCGGCGCGCGATTCGTGAGGTGCTCTCTGCGAATCATGGCTCGGAGGCGGGCGGAGAGCTCCTCGAAGTGGAACGGCTTGGCGAGGTAGTCGTCGGCGCCTGCGTCGAGGCCGAACACACGGTCCTGCAGGGCGTCGCGGGCGGTGAGCATGATCACCGGGAGCGTGGCGCCGGTCGCGCGCAGGTGCCGGCAGATTTCGAAGCCGCTCATGCCGGGGAGCATCACGTCGAGGACCGCGGCGGCGTAGTCCGCGTCGCGCGCCGAGTTCAGCGCGTCGACCCCGTTGGAGAAGAGGGCGACGTCGTAGCCGTCGCCGGTAAGACCCCGCTTGATGAGCTCGCCCATCTCTACGTCGTCTTCGACGACCATCACCGCGTCACGCATCCCGGCCTCCTACGGTCATGCTCGCACCCGTGGCGCGGCGGAACCGGCCTGCTCCGCGGAGATATGCGGCTTCTCAGCGGTACGCGCTGCATACAGAGACAGCGCACGTGCACCCCGATCGAGCAGCACGTTCCTGGTGCGCAGACGATCTCGGATGCGGGCACTGACATGTACGCCGACCTCCGGTCGACGCGGTGCTGTGCGCTGCGCGCATTTTGCCTGGAAGCCTTCGGCAGCGTACGGGCCTCCGGCGTCCACGCAAGCCGCTGCGCGGCCAGCTCCTCCGACGTTCTCAGCACGCGGTCGCTGCGCTCCCTCACATCGCGCCGACAACCTCTCCGCCGCCGCCCTCCGGGTTGCGCTCCCGCCTCCGACCCTGCTCGGCACTACGTGCCTTCCAGGCAAAAAAACGCTGGGAGAGAAGGAAGAACAGACGAGCCAGACCACCCCCGCTGGCTTGACAAATCTGATTGAGAATCCTTACCCAGACCGGACACACCGACGCCGCCGAGAAGTGGGCCGAGCTGCACGCCTGGTCCCCGGTCAACGACGAGCACGACCCGCACCGCGGCGACCGGTGGGACGACTGATGCTCACCGTCTAATCGAAACCGTCATGCGTGCAGTGCACCATGACCTACCGGGTGCTCGAGAAGAAGGGCATCGAGTACACCACCGTCGACATCACCACCAACCCCGCAGCGCTCGCGTACGTCACGGAGGAGCTGGGCTACTCCGCCGCCCCCGTGGTCGTCGCGAGCGACCAGGACCACTGGTCGGGGTTCCGCCCCGACCTCATCGAGAAGCACGCCGCATGACCGGCCCGAACATCACCGGTGACGACTACCGGGCCGGGTACCTCGCCGGACAAGCCGACCGGCAAGGCGAAGTCGACTGGCTGGAGAACGAGGCCGACCGGCTCTACCGCCTCGCCTACGGCGACGAGTGCCGCGTCCAGGACCTCACCGTCACACGCGCCGAGCTCGAACAGCGCAGAGCGCTGTCCGAGCCGCCGGTCGAGGTCACCCGCCGCGACACTCTGGCGTCCTGGGGCATCGAGACACCCCCCACCGACACCCCCGCGGCCGAGGCCGCGAACGAGAACCCGTCGACGCCGACGGGACCCACCAACCGCACGAGCAGGAGTCTCAATGACGACGTCAAGGCGCCCTACTTTCGTTTGAGCGTCGACGGGGACCTCCGAGGGGGTCGTGGCCGGGGCCGTCCCACAGCGCGCCTATCTCGATCGTCCCGATAGGGGACTGGTTGTCGAGCCTTGGAGGACCGGGCTCCTGCACGGACCAGCCCGTGTACGAGATGCTGATTGCATGCGTTTCACTCACGAACTCGGCGATGGATTCCGACTCGCGCTACGCACCCTCGACACCGTCGAGGAGATGCACGCTCTGACGGTGGCCAATCTTGAGCGTCTAAGGCAGTGGGAGCCATGGGCCTTCTACGACCAAACTCTCGATGGCACTGCTGCCTTCACTCGTGCTCAGCTGTCGGACTTCATCGCAGAATCCGTGTTGCCGACCGTCATCATGTCGGGCGATTCCATCATCGGTTCAGCGTCTCTTCGAATGAACTCCTACACGCAGACAGCGGAACTCGGGTACTGGATCGACGCCGCCACCGAGGGTCGCGGTGCCGTGACTCGCGCCTGCACCGCGCTGCTGACTGAGGTCCCAGCCCGCGGAATCCGTCGAGTCGAGATACGAACGGCGGTCGAGAACGTGCGCAGCTGGCGCGTTGCTGAGCGGCTCGGGTTCACCCGGGAAGGCGTCCTCACCAGCGCGCTGCCTCTAGGGGACAAACGACTGGACGTGGCGGTCTACGGGCGCACCTTCGCCCGCTGACGCCAGATCTTTAGTCCGCCGTTCGCCGTGCAGTGGTGGGAGAACGCTGTCAGGGGCCGCCGTGGAGCCACACGTTGCCGACGGCGACACGGAGCGATCGCAGGAACCGTTAGATACGGGGATCGGTCAGTGGGCGCTCGAAGCGGCGATCGGGTTTGACGAGGCGTAGTGCTCATCACCTCGGTTCAGCTCATCTGTGCAGAGCGAATCGGAGGCGCCGGGGTGAACGTGCGGTTGTCGCGCAGCAGGGCCCAAAGCACGCTCACGCGTCGTCGGGAGAGAGCGAGGAGCGCCTGCGTGTGCTTGTACCCTTCGCTACGTTTCTTGAGGTAAAGGTCGCGGTTTGGTCCTTCGCGGATGACGGAGGTCTGCGCTGAGAGGTAGAGCGAGCGGCGCAGATGTTGGTTGTACCGCTTCGGCCGGTGCATGTTCCCGGTCCGGCGTCCGGAGTCGCGCGGAACGGGTATGAGCCCGGCCGCTGCGGCGAGGTGGCCGTCGTCGGCGTAGTTGTCGAGTGGCCCGGCTGCGGCGAGGAGTTCGGCTCCGAGGATCGGACCCATCCCGGGCATCGATTCGATGATCTCGGCCTGCGGGTGCGCGTGGAACATCGTGGTGATCTGGTTCTCCAGCGTTCGGAGACGCTTGTCGAGGGCGAGGATCTGCGTTGCGATGTCGGCGATGATCTGCGCCGCGATCGTCTCGTTCCCGATTTGCGTCTGTTGTCCGCTCGCGGCCTCGAGAGCAGCCTCCGCGACCGCCGGCGCGCCTTGCACGCCGCGGCGAGCCAGCCACTTCGTCAGGCGCACCTGCCCCATCCGGCGAAGCGCGGTGGGCGTCTGGTAGCCGGTGAGGAGGGTGAGAGCGCCCTTGTGTTCGGCGTAGTCGAACGCGCGGTCGAGGCGGGGGAAGATGCCGGTCAGGACGTCGCGGAGCCGGTTGAGCATGCGGACGCGATCAGCGACGAGATCGCCGCGATGTGCGATCAGGAGCTTGAGGTCGGCAATGATCTCGACCGGCAGCCTGATTGGGGTCAGGTCGTGCCGGTGCCGCGCCGTCTCGGCGATCACGTAGGCGTCGCGGGCGTCCGTCTTCGCTTCGCCTCGGTATGCGCCGGCCATCCGGTTGACGATCCGTCCGGGGACGTACAGCGCGGACTGTCCGTGGCTTGCGAGCAGCGCGAGAAGCAGCGCAGAGGTGGTGCCGACGATGTCGACTGCCCAGGTGAAGTTCTCGCCGAGAGTAAGCACTTCGGCGAGCGGGTCGAGGATCGCACTTTCGTCATTGCTGACCTTGCGCGACCAGAGCATCGCGCCCTGGTCGTCGATCGCTGTCACCCAGTGATGCGCCTTTCCTGCATCGATGCCCACCCAGATGTGAGCTTGTCGATCGTTCAACCCGTCCTCCTCAGTCGTGATCTGCCTCGTGTAAGCCCGAGGAGCACCCAACCGTCATCTCCGTAAACAGCGACCGAAACGCACATCTCAATTAGCGGCCAGGGGCACCCCAGAGGACCGGACGGCCACTCCTGCTGAGCCACACGATCGGCGACGACAGATAAGCCACATCCGGCCCCCTCGGGCCGCCACCAAACTTACGGAGACGACAGATGAGCACCAGGACCATCACCGGCAACCTCGCCGCCGACCCCGAGGCCGTGCAGGCGGGCCGCGTGCAGATCGTGAAGCTGCGCGTCATCGAGAACACCGGCGAATACCGCGCGGGGGAGTGGACCCCGCACGACGCCCCGACCACGCATTACGTGGAAGCGAAGTTCGGACTCGGCGAGCACGTCCTCGCCTCCCTCCACAAGGGAGACGCCGTGATCGTCGTCGGCTACGAGCGCACCGTCGCCTGGGGAGAAGGAGAGAACCGCCGCACCGGCCGCGTCCTCGAAGCCGACGCCATCGACCCCAACCTCACCCGCGCGACCGCCGTCGTCACCACGACCACCCAACGCGCACCCCGCCGCCGCGCCGCCTCCGCGGCTGAGTAGGACTCGGTCCTCCGAGATACTCCGCCATCCGCCGCAGAGTTCGCCGTTCTACGGCCTATATTCGCGGTTCTCCGTAGAGGACGGAGGCGGTCCGGGGTTGGGCTGCTGGAAGCTGCCCACGCCCAGAGCGGCGAGTCCCGCGGACACCGCCGCGCCCAGAAGGCGGAAGACGATCACGAATGCCTTTCCGACGAACTTCAACACGTTTGCCATCACGAGACCATCGCTTTCCGGAACTGATCGCAACGCTAGTGGTTCCGAGCGAATCCCGGTGGGTTCTACTCCCAGCCGTTCGCGATCCGGACCGCGTAGAGGATGACGTGATCCTCCGGGATCGCTGCGCGCACTTCCGGGATCGCCGCGGCGCTCGTCGCCGCGTTGCTGCGCACCACCGTTGATGCCGATTCCGCGCGCGTCCGGTGTGCCAGTTCCCACATGCCTCCATCGTCGCATCCGACGCTGACACGACCCGCTCGAGCGTGGGGGCCGGCGGCGCCGGCCCGTGAGGGGCGACCCCCTCACGCTCCCCGGTGTCCCGTTCCGGGGCGCGAGCTGCACTCGCGCAGCGGCGACGGAGCACCGCCAATGGGAGGCCGCGATGCGGCCCGTTCCATCCGTTTTCCTTACCTTGTTGCTCGGGCGGTTTCGGTGCAGTCGTAGTGTGTCGATCGTCCGAGGACGGCGGGTAGGGCTCCTGCGTTTTGGCCGCTGTGACGGCTTGTGAAGAATGGCCGCCCGCCGTCCACCCGATGGTTCGACCGCTAATTGAGAGAAGCGACCAGATCGCTGCGTAAGGAAAAGTCGGCGCGACCATCACCACCACCTGACGTTGCGAAGGGAGCGACCATGCCGCAAATCTGGGCCGGGATCGATGCGGGAAAGGGGCACCACCACTGCGTCGTCATCGACGCAGACGGCGCCAAGCTCCACTCCGCCCGCGTCGCCAACGACGAGACGGCGCTGCTCGCACTGATCGCCACCGTCACCGACCTGGCTGTCGGCGACGAGTGCCTATGGGCGATCGACCTCAGCAGCGGCGGAGCCTCGCTGCTGCTCGGTCTCCTCGCGGCGCACGGGCTGCCCGTCGTCTACATCCCGGGACATGCCGTGCACCACGCCGCGAAGGCCTATCGCGGTGATGGCAAGACCGATGCGAAGGACGCAGCGATCATCGCCGACCAAGCGCGGATGCGGCGCGACCTTCAACTCTTGAGCGTGGAGGACGAGACCCGAATCGAGCTGCGCGCGCTGACCGGACACAGAAAGGACCTCGTCTGCGACCGGACCAGAGCGATCAACCGGCTTCGTGGTCACCTGCTCGAGTACTTCCCCGCGCTCGAGCGCGCCTTCAACTACTCCGCCAGCCGCGCCTCGCTCATCCTGCTCACCGGCTACGCCACACCGGAGGCCATCCGGAGAATGGGGGAGTCGCGCCTCGCCCGGTGGCTTGGTGCACAAGGCTGCCGGACCGCGGTCGCGACCGCCGCCACTGCAGTCGCCGCCGCGAAGAGCCAGCAGAGCGTGCTCCCCGGCCAGGCGATCGCGGCGGAACTCGCCCGCCGACTAGCACTCGATGTCATCACTCTCGAAAGCCGCATTGCAGAGATCGACCAGCGCATCGCCGCGCGGGTCGAGACCAGCCGTGCTGCCGAGCTCCTGCGGTCGATGCCGGGCTTCGGTCCGCTGCTCTCGGCCGAGTTCCTCGCGTCGACCGGCGCTGACCTCAGCGTCTACGTCAGCGCCGACCGGCTTGCCGGCGTGGCCGGCCTCGCCCCGGCGCCGCGCGACTCGGGCAGGATCAGCTGCAATCACCACCGGCCACGCCGGTACGACCGGCGTCTGCTGCGCGCCTGCTACCTCGCAGCGATGGTCAGCGTGCAGCAGAAGACCGAATCGAGAGGGTTCTACGACCGTAAGCGCGCTGAGGGGAAGTCGCACAAGCAGGCGATTCTCGCTCTTGCGCGGCGCCGCCTGAACGTCATCTGGGCGATGTTCCGAGACGATCGACCCTACGATCCGCCTTCGCTCTCCGACGGTGCCTTTGAGGAAAGCGCAGCTCCGTCGCTGGCCCCAAAGGCCCGCCAAACCGTCGCTGCTACAGCAGCTCTCGCTGTAGATCACATGGGTCTAGGGCTGGTTGTGGCCTCCTACGCCGCTCGCGAGTAGCAGCGGGTGAACGGCGTACGAGACCAGCAGGACCCCGGCTGTGAATGCCGATGCGAGCATCAGGGCACCCCAGAACGATCGTCTGACCCTGCGGGCGAGAGTCGCGCACACCAGCCCAACGCCTGCACTCGCAAGAGCGACAGTGCATAGCGTGAGGTAGCCCGAAACGAGTTGCGCTCCGTTCCAGCAGAGTGCGCTCGCAGGGAAGAGCCAGCGATCCGCCGCGCCTCCGTCTTCGAAGCGACACGCCTCGTCTGGTTGCCACGTTCCCCGAAGGCCGGCGACGAAGTTTGCTCCGACCGAGGCTCTTTTGGATCATCAGTGGATGCGAACGGGCGTGGAGGCCCCGACAGGAAGAGAAGGGCGGTGAGGACGAGGACCGACACCGCGGCGCTGCCCGCGAGCAGCATGCCTTCGAGGGGAGCGAAGGACACGGCTCCGCTGAGTGGATCACGGTCCGTGGTGGGCTGAGAGAATGCGTCAGCGGCGAGGCTCGCCACGACGATGACGCCGATGACGCTTGCTGCCGCCCAGATCAGCCGTGCACGGATACCAGTGCTCTTCGGGTCCTTGATCACGATCATCCAGACGAGCCCGATCGCGGCGGGCAAGAGTATTCCAGCTCCAGCGGCGGCAGTCATACCTGGCCCTCGTCTGCTGCCTGGGGCTCGGCTGTCGGGCGGTTAGTTCGCGTCATCGTTGCCCATCTCGTGCACGATCCGGCCGTCGCAGCCGGCCTGGGTCCAGTCGTAGGGGCCGGTGGAAGTGAGGTTGGTGCCGTAGAGGGCGGTCCACGCCTCGCTGCCCGCGGCCGGAAGTCCGGAGCCCTGGTTCTCGGGCGAGCGTTCCCACCACAGCTGGAAGGTGTAGTCGTGGCCCTCCTCGCGCATGCAGGCGGCGATTCGAAGCTGCATATCGACCCAGGTGACAGCGTTGGTGAGCTCGTCGCCGACGAGGCTTGCCGGGTAGGTGAAGTCATCCGGTGCGTCGGAGTCGTCGTAGAGGCGGGCACCCCACTGGTCGTACCGGTGCCCGTCGGGGGCTGCGGTCGGAGTCGGTTGCTCGAACGGCATTCCCGGCTCTCGAGCGGTCGGCGCGGACGAGGGAACGGGCGACGAGGACACGTCTTCCGCGATCACAGGCGGGTTAGCTGCCCGTGCGGCGGCGTAGCCGTCGTCGTAGTCCTGAACGGCCGACGTTGCGTTGACGACAAGGACGGCGCCGAAACCTGCTGCGAGCAGCAGGCCTGCCGAGGCAAGGGCGATCGCGGCGCGAAGGCGTGTGCTGCCTCGAGGGCGGAGATCAGTCACAGCGTCACCTGGCTTTCAGTCGGGCGCCGTGCGATCGACCAGCAGAGGACTGTCGCGAGCAGGACGAGTCCCTGCGCGTTCCCCAGCAGAAGGAGAACGAGATCGAGAGAGGACACGGACGACACGAGCACGGGGACCGTGGCGCTGACGTACCAGAGCGCGTCGACGGCGATGGTGGGAAGAACGGAGACGGCGACTGCTCCCAGCACGGCGCCGGCGCTCCGTGTCCGGTGGTGCAGGAGTAGCAGCAGCGCGAGCGCGGCGGCGGCGGTCGCCGCATAGACCGGCGCCACCGTGTCGAACGGCATGGGGCTCTCGGTGGCCAGGCGGATGCTCGCCCACCCGCCGAAGACGACGGAGGCGAGAACAAGCACGAACACGACCGCCCAGAGTGCAGTGGAGAGCGACCCGACCCGCGCGTTGTATAGAACATCCGCGCTGCCCTCGTGCAGACGGGCACGGCGCCACAGCAGATCCGAGCCGACACCCCGGAGGGTGCGCGACCTGATCTGATGAGCGGTGCGGGCGGGAACCTGTTCGGCTTCCTGCGCCCACCTGGTGTGCTCGAAGAGGTCGGAGGCGATCTCATCCGCCCGCTCGACAGCGAAATGCGGATCCAGCCCGCGTGTGTAGAAGCGGCACCAGCGCAGCGCAGCGCCTGTTGAGCGGCGTACTGCCGCCGACGACCGGGCGCTCATGCCGTTCCGCCCACGATGAAGGCCGCGCGGCCGATGGCGCTCGGTCGGGCGGCAGCGGCCGCATGTGCAACTGCGCGTCCCTCGCCCGTCACCTCGTAGCAGCGGCGCGGAGGGCGACCCTGCGCATTCGCCTCCGCCTTGTCCTCCCACGACGACGAGACCAGGCCGCGCTCCTGCATCCTGCCCAGCGCCTTGTAGAGCGTGCCGTGCGCGGTGAGTGGGCGGCCGTCGCCGGTGGCGAGCAAAGCTGCAAGGGCGAAACCGTGCATCGGCTCGCCTACGTCGATGAGCGCGTCCAAGAGGTCGAGCTCGAGGGGGAGGACAGCTCCCTGCTTCCGTCTGGGCATGATCGAAGAATAGGAAGATAGGGGTTCGAGGTCAAGAGCGGATTGGAGGCGAGGCGAGCCCTTGCTCACCTCCCTCCACAAGACGGCGTGACCGGCGTCGGCACCAGCGCGCCGTCGCGGCAGTCGATATGGACTGCTCGAGTCAGAGCGCAGACAGCGCTGGTCCGTAAGGGGCGGCCCCTCGGGGACGGAATCGCACTGCCCTGCTCAGCACACGACCGAGGATCGGATGATCTGGAACGCCAGGCTCGCGATCACGACGGCGAGGAATGTGATGGGCGGCACGGGTATCGCAACTGGTGCAGCCCTCCGCCGAACGAGCATCAGGCTCGCGGCGAGGATCAGCGCGAACGCCGGGGTCGCATAGGCCGCAATGAAAACGCCAAATTGACCCCATCCATCGGCGGAGGAGAGGTTGTCGTTTTCGCGTGCCAGAACGCAGCGCCTAAGAACGCAACGAACGTGAACACCGCTGCGCCCAGAATGCCGACCGTGAGAAGAGTGAAAGCCAGAGCTCTTGAGTGGCCAGTCGCCCGGTTCCTCTCAGAGGCGACCCACACGCCTGTAGCGATGACGACGATGGCTACGGCGTACCAGTACGCCTCGGCGGGGACGTATCCCGGACTGAAGCAGTCCCCGAGGACCCTGCCCAGAGTCGGGAGGGACGCCACGAACTGCAGCAGGAGCGCCGCGACCACCACCAGGATCAAGAGCACCTGGCCGAGTACGCGAAGCACCCGTAAGGAGGCGGGGAGCGATCTTGCGCTGCTGGAGCCCATTCATCCCCCCGGGAAGCACCAGCACCGACCGCCAGTCAATCGATTCTGCCTCACTCGACGAACCACGCGGAGACGGAGGTGGAGGACCGCGAAATGCAAATCACGTCCGGGAATCTCGATTACGGCAGCACCCTCTACTACGTCCATTGGACCGGCTGGGCGCACGCCGCCGTTTCGCCCGAAGGGGAGCGCGAGGGGGACGCCCCTCGCGGCCGGACCGAAGGTGAGGAGGCGAACACGAGCAAAAGCTCGCGGCCTGGGGTTACGCGCTCTCCCCGGTCGAGCTGGTCGTCACCGCCGACACCAAGGTCGCGGGTCAGGACGCCGGGCGGACCATGCGGATCTCTCTGATGCCGCCTTCGATCTTGACGGTCCCAGTGGGGGCGAACCCGCTCTTGCGGTAGAACGCCTGCGCCCGCGGAACGGGGTCCCCGACCCAGAGCGCTGCGGGCTCGCCAGGATCGATCACTGCGTTCAAGAGAGCCTCGCCTGCTCCGGTTCCGTGGTGTTCCATTGCGACGTAGAGGACGTTCAAGTGCCACGTCCATTCCTCACCCTCGGTGGGATTCGACATCGCAATGCCGAAGATGACGCCCTCGCGTTCCGCAACGGCGACTCGAATGTCGGCCCATCGCTCGTCTGTCAGAGCACCGATCCAGAATCGTTCCCTTGATTCGAGCAGGTCGGGAGCATCGAGGACATCGTCTGACACCAGGGTTCCGCGGTAGGTGTCTCGCCAGGACGCGACGTGTACCAACGCCATCGCTTCCGCATCGGCTGGCCGGGCCGGTCGAACCAAGAAGTCGCGTTCCATGCGCCCACGCTACTCAGCAGACGGGCACGGGGGTTGCCCAAAGAGCCGGCTACGCCCTGCCGGACGGAGCCGGCCGGAGGAGCCTGCGGCGCTGTTGACAACCTGATTGAGATTCTTCACCTCTCCGCGGTTCCAACCTATTTCGCTCCACCGGCTGCGTGCCACCGATCCCGGACGCGCCCTACGGGCTTATTTCGCCCGTGATCGGTGTCACTCCGCCGGCTCCACTCAAACGGTTTTCCCCGCCGGAGAGGCAAAGAAAAACGATCAGCCAGGAGCGGGAGCAACACACATGGACACCCTCGAAGCGATCCTCCGTGACCAGACGGTCACCTACCTCGTCAGCAAGAACATCCTCTGCCCGCGCACCGGGGCCGTTCTCGACTCGCGCACCTGTGTCGTCTTCAACGACGCGGACGGGGATCCCGCGGTCGTCATCTCGCCCGAGGGCTGGCAGCAGATCGCGAAGGAGCCCGCCACCCTCGACCGCCTCGCGGAGCGCGGGATCACCGTCGACATCAACACCGCGCTGGCCGCAACCCGCTGAGAGGAACAGACCATGTACCGCACCGACACCGACACCGGCCTCGCGACCCCCGATCAGGTCGCCCTCATCATCACCGACCAGCGCGCTCACTGGGACCAGAACGCCGACGACAGCGACGACGTGATGCTCGCCGCTGTCCGCAACGCCCACGCCCTGCCGGGCGCCGAGCCCGTCGAGGACGACAGCTCCGCCCTCGCCGCCGCACTGATCGCGTTCCTCACCCCGGACCCCGCCCGCACCGGACCGGTCATCGACGCCGACACCGGATGCGCGACGCCCGAGCAGATCGGCCTCATCGTCGCGTTCGAGCGCAACTACTACGAGGAGCACGAGAGCTACAGCACCGAACGGCTGCTCGCGGGCGTCCGCAGCACGCTCACCCTCCCCGGGGTGTGGGTGCTCGGAGGGTTCCCCGTCCGGGAGGACGGCACCGACCACGCCGCCGCGCTGATCGCGTTCCTCATCCCGGCGGTGACTACGTGATCGAGCGCAGCCGTGTCGATGAGCGGCCCGGGGCCGCGCGCGCGGCTCATCAGCTCTCGCGCCTGTCCAGCGGCCGACTCCAGCAGGAGGCCGACCGTGTGCGCCTGCACGGCGAGCGGCTGACGGGGCTGAGTCGGAAGACGAGCCGCCGCCTGATCGAGCAGGAGGAGGCGATCCGAGCGAACCGGATCGCCGCGGCGGACAGCGCCGCTGAGCGGCGGCTCATCGTCGGAGTCGTCATCGCGACGGGCGCTCTTCTCGCGGTCGGGCTGCGGCTGATCCTCACCTCAGGGCAGCTCCCTCCTCTGTTCTGACGAGCGGGCCGCGCTGACTTGTTGTCATGCTTACAAGTCGGACCTCGCCCACCGTCCCGCCTCCGCCCGCGCATCCCGTCAGGGCGAGCAGCAGTGCTCCTGCCAGTGCGATCCCTGCGGTCGTCCGCCTCATCGTGTCCCCCGATCACTCCGCCGCGGCACGTCGCCGGGCGCGTCACCTCGACGCCAACAGCAGCCGCCCGCCCGGACGGAGTCGTCCTGGCGGGCGGGCAGCCCCCGTCCCGGTCACGCGCGCGGGATGACCACCGAGACGCTCGCGCGCGAGGCGCCCGAGACGGCCGTGACCGTGCCGGTGCCGGCGGCGATCGAGCTCTTGCCCGTGCGGAACACCTTGGTCACCGTGGCGCCCGGGGCGACCGCGGCCGAGGACGCCGTGCCGTAGGGCGTCACGACGGTCAGATCGGCGGCCGCGCGGCCGGTGTTCGTCGCCGTCACCGTGACGACGACCTTCCCGAGGATCAGCCGCGAGGTCGCCTTCGCGGTGACGGAGGCGCCGGGCGCAACGCTCGCTCCGGCCAGCGCCGTCGTCACGCCGTCGACGCGCGCGGTGATCGAGACGGTGCCGGCGGTGGAGCCGGTGCGGATCCGGGGGAGCGCGGCGACGCCGTCGGCGCCCGACAGCACCGCGGCGGTCGTCGCTCCGCTCTCGAAGGCCGCCGGCCCGGTGATCGCGAAGCCCACCGAGCGGCCCGCGAGGGCGCGACCGGAGGAGTCGCGCACCAGCACGGACTGCGCGAGGTCGCGCGTCGTCGCGGTCGTCACGCTCTGCAGCGTCCCGCGCGCCTCCGCCGAGGCCGCGAGGGCGATGCCGTTCACCTCGATCTCGGCCACGCCCGTGGACCCGCCGTACTCGCCGGCTCCCCACGCCGTGAACACGAGCCGCAGCGCCGTCGTGGTCACCGGAGCGAACGTCGCGCGGTTCAGCACGTCGCGCTCGCGGCCGGGAGCCGCTCCGCTCACGGGAGTCCAGACGTCGCCGACCAGGTGCTCGACCCGCCACGACCGCGCGGGGATCAGCCCGCGTCCGTCGGCGTCGGCCGCGTCGCTCGCGAACAGCACCGAGGCGCTGTCGACGGTCACGGCGCTCGGCCAGCGCAGCTCGACGTGCTGCTCTCCGACCCGGGGCCAGGAGCCCCAGATCGTCGAGGCGGCGCCGTCGGCGACCGCTCCGACCGAGGTCCACGGCGAGGTGTACGAAGCGCTCGTCGACGAGGCGAGCGGAGCGATGTCGCCGACGTAGTCGGTGCACGGCACGGTCACGGTGACCGTCGCGGTCCGGGTGAGCTCGTCGATCCGGTCGACCCGCACGGACATGCCGGAGTTGAGCACTGCGCTCTCTCCGGCGAGCACGAACTCGTTCGCCTCGCTCGCGTCGCCCGGACGCTCGAGCAGGTCGCCGGCGTACGGCTGGCCCGGGTTCGAGCGCAGGATCTGCACGCCCGAGACGTCGCGGCGCACCTGGAAGGGACTCGTGTACGCGCCGCCGTCGGACGTCGTGTCGGCGCGGTCGTTGTACTGCGCCCAGTAGCGGATGCCCGTGTCCTGCGGGTCGTTCCAGGTGAGCGCACGCCGGCCGGCGGGTCCGGCTCCGAGGGTGTCGAGCGTCGTGGTGCGGGGTGCGCCGCAGACCGGCTGGCGGGTGTTCGGCAGCGTGCCCAGGCGCGCCAGCGACGGGGACGACAGCGGCAGGAACGACCAGGCGCCGCCCATCACGTCGGTCCGGTTGCCGTACTCCTCGCGGCGGCAGTCCGCGGGCAGCGGGGTGGAGGCGTAGTCGCGGGTCGTGGCGCAGTTCACGCTGTAGGCGTGCGGCAGCGAGAGGTTGTGGCCGAGCTCGTGCGCGAGGAAGTACGCGTCCGGTCCGGGCTGGAACGCGCGTCCGCCGTCATCGGGATCGCCGGACTGCTCGCCGTTGGCCCAGTTCGGGCACGGGTCACCCTCAGGCACCATGGCGACCAGGTGCTTGCCCGGTCCGCGCTGCCAGCCGGTCCTCTGCGCGATCCAGTCCTGCAGTCCGCCCGTGTTCGTGCAGCCGATCGGCTGGTCGACGACCTGCCAGTCGACGACCTGGTCGAGCTCGAAGCGGATCGCCCCGCTGGTCTCGCGGGAGTAGAACCGGTCGACGAGGTCGAGGGCGCGGACGGCGTCGGCGGTCGTGTACCCGCCCGGGACGGTGCCCTGCGGAGCGACGAGCGCGATCGTCACGCGGTGCGTCTGCACCTGGGCGCGCGCCGGGATCTCGACGTCGACGAAGTCGGCGTCGAGGGCGAGGGCGGCCTGCTGCGTCGTCGCGTCCGCCTCCGGCTCGATCACGGTGGGCTCGGCGTCCGGAGCCGCGACGGGGCGGTCCGGAGCGGGAGCGGCGGGAGCGGGGGCCACCGGAGCGGCCGCCGCTGGAGCCGCGGCGGGCCCTCCGGCGACGAGCCCGGAGGCCAGCAGCAGTCCGGTGAGCGCTCCAGGGAGCAGGGCGTGTCGTCGTCGCATGGTCGTCCTCTGGGTCGGTCCTCGCTGAGTGCCCCGAGCGGCAGCAGGCGGGGGCACGAGCTCCCGCCGACCTCCTCGCCGCTGAGGAGTCGGCTGACGTTACCGTGAACATCCGTGCAGGAACGGGCAGATGTCCCTCCGCGGCGGCCCCTTTCCGGGTGGGGACCAGAAATGACGAAGGCCGGGAGCGGGACCCCGGCCTTCAGCGACGATCAGATCTCGGTGTGCCCCAGATCCGCCGCGTCCAGCAGTCGGATCTCGGTCTCACATGCAGGGGTCGCAGGTGGGGGAGGGCCGGCCTTCCAGCCGGCCCGCGAGGGGCGATCCCCTCACACTCCCCGGGGAGCATGGCTTTAGTGGAAGTTGATCGTGGAGGGCGCAGGTGCCTTCCACGACTCTTCCTGATACGAGTGCGGGTCGTGAGCCTCGCGGGGCGGCTCCCCGAACGGATCCTTCGGCAGCGCCGTCGGCGCTGTGGTGAACTTCGCGCGGAGCGATGCGGCGATGGAGCGAATGCGGTAGATCACGGCGTTCATGTCGTTCTCCCGTTCGGGGTGATCAAGCGTCACCTGCCCGAAGCCTACCGACGTCGTTTCTCCGGCGGGGCGCGAGCTCCGCACGCGCAGCGGCGACGGAGCACCGCCGGCGGGAGCCGCTACGCGGCGCGTTTCCAGGTTTTCTTCACCTCTCCGCGGTTTCAACCTATCTCGCTCCGTCGGCTGCGTGCCGTCTCTCTCGGACGCGGTCGCAGGCTCCCTTATTTCGCCCGAGAGAGCCGTCACTCCGCCGACTCCACTCAATTGGTTTTCACTCGCCGGAGAGGCAAAGAAAAACGATCAGGAAGACGACAAAAGCCCCGTAGTTGGCTTAGAACCACGGGACTTGTCGCCTCAATGATCGCACACCGATTGAGGAGAAACCATCGTGACTATCACCACCGGAACCGGGACCGTTCAGCACATCGACCCGACCGCCCTCGTGATCGAGGCGAACGTCCGAACCAGCGCCCCGCTGACGAAGGACTTCATCGCGTCGATCCGCGAGAACGGGGTCATCACCCCGGTCCTCGCCCGCCGCGACGAGCACGGCAACGTCATCGTCCGCGCCGGACAGCGCCGCACCCTCGCCGCCCGCGAGGCCGGGGTCGTCACGATCCCGGTCTACGTCGTGGAGGGCGACGAGACGACCGCGGACCGGATCGTGCAGCAGATCATCGAGAACGACCAGCGCGCCGAGCTGAGCGTCGCGGACCGCACCGCCGCGTGGGCGCAGCTCGCGTTCGAGGGCGTCACCGCCGTAGCGATCGCCAAGCGCACCGGCACCAAGACCGACGCGGTTAAGAAGGGGCTTGCGGTCGCGGAGTCCGCGACCGTCACGTCCGTTCTGCACGAGCACGAGCTGACCCTGGACCAGGCGGCGGTGCTGTTGGAGTTCGAGGACGACGCCGACGCCCGCGCGAACCTGATCGAGGTCGCCACCCACGACCCTGCCCGGTTCGAGCACACCGCGCAGACCCTCCGCGACGAGGCCGCGCACCAGGCGCTCCTCGCAGCGACCGCCGCCGAGTACACCGGCAACGGATTCCAGACCCTCACCCGCTCCGACGCCTACGGCGACCAGGCGACGTGGACGCCCATCCGGCAGCTGCGCGGCGAGGACGGGAAGAGCGTCACTCCCGAGCAGGTCGCCGCCGCTCCCGGCCGCGGAGTGCTCATCGACACCAGCTGGCGCGGCGAGGTCGAGGTCACGCTCCTGGTTCAGGACCCGACCGCCGCCGGATTCACCTACGCCTACGGAGCCCCCGAGCAGCCGCAGACCGAGGAGGAGGCCGAGGAGGAGCATGCCGAGAAGTCCGCGGAGCGGAAGGTGCTCATCGCCAACAACAAGGCGTGGAACGCGGCCGAGAAGGTGCGCCGCGAGGGGATCGCGACGTTCCTCGCCCGCAAGACCCTCCCCAAGGACGCGGATCGCGTCATCGCTCTCGGCCTCACCGCGCACCGGTTCGCGGTGTCGTCGGGGATGAGCAACGGCAGCGATCTCGCGCACGCGCTGCTGCGCATCGAGCGTCCCTCCGGCTACCGCGTCGACGCCCTCGCGGCGCTGGTCGAGGCGAACCCCGCGAAGGCCCGCCTGGTCGCGCTGGCCGTCCTGCTCGGAGGGCAGGAGGCGCACACGAGCAAGGAGTCCTGGCGCCGCGGCGACGAGCGCACGGCCGAGCACTTCCGCCAGCTCGCGGCCTGGGGATACGCGCTCTCCCCGGTCGAGCAGGTCGTCACCGGCGACAGCACCCCCACCGACGCCGCAGGGCTCAGCTAGCCCACCCGGCGGGGACCGGCTCGCGCCAGTCCCCGCCCCTCCTCTTCTCCCACTGCTGCACAGGAAGGCCCGACCATGACCACCACGACCACCGCACCCCGCCCCGCCCACCGCTTCGACCCGTACCAGGAGGACCCGACGCTGCGAGCGGCCGAGGTCGCCGTCGACGCCGCGGCCGCGTCCGGCGACGCCGACGCGACCGCCGCCGCAGCGCGAGCGCTGATCGTCGCCGCGGCCGCCTACGGCTGGCCCACCGCGACCGCCCTCGTCTTCACATACGAGACGACCGGCCCCATCGCCCACGTCTGGGGACTGTGGAAAGTCCTCGACGCCGACCGCCAGGTGCTGCGCGAATGGGACGAGGAGCCCGGCGACACGACGGACGAGTCCCAGGAGGAACTGATCGCCCTCGATCTCATCAGCAACCGCCGCGCGACCCTCGACTACACCGACTTCGGAAAGCCCATCGCCTCCACGACCCTGATCCTCCACACGCTCGCACTCTGAGCGCGTGCGCGGGCCGACCCGAAACGGGCCGGCCCGCACGAGGGGGAGAACCCCCTCGACCCCCCAGTCACGCGCGTGGAACGGCCACCCGCGCTCGAGCGATGGTCAGCGGCGAGGACGCGGCCTGTACTTCTTCCCCGCCCGGATGTTCCGGTTCTCGATCACCCCGACGACCGCCAGGCCGGCGGCCACGGCGACGATCAGCGCCCATCCGAGCACGTTGAACCACTCACCGGTGAACGCCGCGTACGTCTGCTCGCCGGCGATCGCGAAGAGCATGAACGACAGCCCGAACCAGACCATCCCGTTGCTGATCAGCGCAGCACGCGCGAGCTTGGTCCGAGGCTTCGACATGCGCCCACCCTCCCACCGGACCCTGGACGTGTCCACGGGGCCGTAGCGGTTCTAGGGTGAGCGCATGAGCACCCCGACCCCGCGCGAGCTGCTGGCCGTTCACGTCGCCGTCGACCCTCCGGGATCACCGCGACCTTCACTCTGGGCGACCCGATCGGGCCGGGACAGCCGGCGGAGTGGTTCACCTACGGCATCGAGCTCACCGGCGCCGATGGCGCCCTGGTGAAGCACTTCGGCGTCCGCCTCTCAGAGCAGGAGACGAAGGCGTTCGTCTTCGAGTTCGAGAGCGCCACCCAGGCGAACTATGACGTCACCCACGTCACGGACCGTGGTGCCTCGCTCGTCGCCCGGTTCCCGGACTCCTCGCTCGGCGTCGACGCAATCGGGACAGTCACCGGATTCGCCACCATCGAGGGCGAAGACGTCGCCGCCGGCGTCCCTGCGCAGCTCCTCACCTAGAGACGCCGCTCACGAAGGTCCCTTCTTCCGAGGCTCAACGGCATCGGGGCGCGATTCGAGTGCAGCCCGAGCGTTACTACTCCGGGTCTTGTTCCCGAACACGGCGACGAGTGGCACAACGACGGTACCGATCGCTTGCGCCAACAGATCGATCGCCCGCGACCCCAGCATGATCAGTAGGAAAAGAGCGCAGACGATTCCGATGACCCACGGCCCGAAGGTCGCGAGCCCGCTCAGAAGGGCGGGGAAGATTGCGACCGTACCGGTCGCTGCGAGGAAGTCGCTCACAAGAGTCTCGATGCCGGCGCAACAGCCCGCGCAGTCGCGCCTAGATCGATTGACTACTAGGGGCGTTGCTACTTCCGCGCCGGGATGCATCGTCTGAGCGGTTTCGGCTCTACGTCGCGGGACGCGGAGCATGTGACTCGACGATCTTCGGTGAGGAAGGTCTTTCGCAGAACGTGAGATCCACCGCTTGCGCGGCTAGTCCGATTGACGATCGCTTGCGCGGCGTCAGTGTGGGTGTCTCCGTTGCTGGGCCGGCACCTGCGAATCCGCGGGTCCGACCTGTTGTGTCCATTCTGCCAGCACCTAGCAGGGACACCCTCTCTGTTCGCTGGGAGCGTGAGGACGTCCCGTCGAGCCTGCTGCCTCGTCGGAGTAGCGGAGGGCGAGCCGTCCTACCTACGCTCAGCCCAAGCCCGTCCCGTAAGGGGATCGGTGAGCGGAACGTTTCAAGCTACGCAGGCCCGCAGAGGCCGATCGTGACGAGTGTGGCCGCCGTGTCACTCACCGGGTCGGCGGCTGCCGCGCATGCGAGGGCGAACCGCCCGCTGCTACCAGGGCGTCCGGTAGGGGTGGTTCACCGGACGCCTCCCGGGCGTCGAGAGACGTTGTCGTTCCCCGCGGTCGTCTGCATGGCTCACCGCGACGTCGCGGCACTCGTGCAGACGACCGTGCACATTTCGATGCTCGCGGTCGCGTGCACAACCTTGAAGCCCGGCCACCCTGCGATCGCGGGGTCGTCGTACAGTCTCGTCATGGGTGCATCGGAACGGCGTCGTGTTCGATGGTGGTGGCTCGCGACCGCGTTCGTTGCACTAGTGGTGGTGGTCCTTCTCGCTGGGGACCGTTCGGGTAGCTGCGCGGACTATGTGAACTCGCCGGGCGTGTGCACCAGCGTCAATGAGGACCCCCGTACCTGGGTCCTCGTCGGAATCGGTGTTCTGGTAATCATCGGCGCGCTGTATCAAGCGTTTCGGCGTCGGTAGGTAGAACGCGGGGGACCGTGCGTGGCCGTCCCGTTAGGGGATCGATCTGCGGGACGCTTTCAGCGGACCGCTCGGAGGGGCTTGGCGTTGTCGGCGCGTGCTGGTGATGCCGCCAGGGTCGACCGCAGGTCTTCTC